>NZ_JBEOPQ010000052.1:0-38080 GCF_040310285.1 Pseudomonas sp. HY2-MNA-CIBAN-0224
CAACAAGTTTTGCGGCGATGGTCTCATTGGCCTGCGCTATGCGGTGCTTGCGACAATACTTTACGTACAGAGCCTAGCGAACTGCTGGAAAACCTCATCGTGTTGATTCGTGAGCGTGAATCAGGGGCGCGCAAGCTCAAGGCCATGACCGGCGAAACGCGGGTTACGGCGCTGGTGCTGGCGCTGTTGCCGCTGTTGGTGGGCGGCTATTTCATGGTCACCAACCCGACCTTTCTGGTGAACATGTGGCACGACGCGAGTGGTCAACATTTGCTGATTGCCGCGTTTGGCTTGCAAGCCATTGGCTGTTTTGCCTTGTGGCGCATGGTACGGAGCGTATGACATGGCCTTGCTGATTTGCGCAGTGTTGCTGTTGGCAGGCCTCGGGGTCTTGATCCATAGCGCGGTTCAGCAGCGCTTGCGCCAACAACGGGTGGTGCAACGCCTGGAAGGCGAAAAGACCGGGCCGGGGAAAATCAGCCTGTGGATGCGCGCACTGGGCAGCAGCAAGTTTGGCCAGCGCTCGGTGTCCATGGACAACGAAACCCAAGTGTTGCTGAGCCGCGTGGGCTGGCGCACGGCAAGCCAGCGTTCGCTGTTTGCGGCGTTCCAGGTCGGTACGCCGGTGGCCGTGGCCGGGCTGGCGTTTCTGGGGCATGAACTGTTTTACCCGGGTTCCGGCTATTTGATGATCGTGCTGCTGTTTGCATTGGCGCTGGGGTATCTGATCCCCAAACGCATGCTTGCCCACGTCGCTAAAAAGCGTCAAGAAGCGGCGGCAGTTGAGGTGTCGACGTTTATCCCGCTGCTGCGCATTTTGTTCGAGTCGGGCATGGCCGTTGAGCAAGCGCTGCGCGTGTTGAGCACCGAGGCGCGGCAACTGTTGCCGGTGCTCACAGGCGAGCTGCGACTGGTGCTGGCTCGCGTGGACTCGGGTCTGGAGTTGAGCCAGGAATTGGACAAGGCGGCCAGTTTGCTGGCGGTGGATGAGTTTGACGACACCTGCGTGATTCTCAAGCAATTGCTGCAGCAGGGCGGTGGCGCGATGAAATCGTTGCAGTCACTGAAAAGCCTGCTGGATGACCGACGTCTCACCCGCATGGAGGAATATATCTCAAAAATGTCCGCCAAGATGTCGGTGGTGATGATGATGTTTCTGTTTCCGGCGTTGCTGATTGTGTTGGGCGGGCCGAGTTTTATTGCTATCGCACGGGCCTTTGGCTCTTGAACAGGAGTATGAGCATGAAAGCAGTCATGGCCGTGTGTGCGCTGTTGATGCTGGGAGGATGCGCCACCGGGGGGCAAAGCAACCCGCCGTGGGCCGCCTTTAGCGGTGGCAGTTGCGGCAAGTTGAGCGACGATCAGGAACTGTCGATGAACCTGGCCGACGACATGGCCAAGGAGGGCAAGCTGCACGCCAGCCTGGCCAACCTGCAAAACCTGCCGGAGGGCTTCGCCCAAGTGCAACTGCGCAAGGCGCGGATCTATCGCCAGTTGGGCCGCCCTGAAGCCGGGCCGTTGTACCGCGGGCTGCTCGGCACTTGCTTGAGCGCCGAAGGTGATCATGGCCTGGGCCAGTTGGCGGCAGCGCGAGGCGATAACACGCTGGCGGCGTCCTACCTTGAGCGCGCAGCGCAAGCGGCGCCCACGGACGAAAAAATCCGCAATGACCTGGGCGTGGTGTACCTCAACCAACTGCGCACAGACGAAGCGCGTTTTGAGTTTTTGACGGCGCTGGAGCTTAAACAGTCGGATCAATTGGCGGCGTTGAATCTGGTCACCTTGCTCATCTATCAGGACCAATGGAGCCAGGCGGCGGAGCTGGCCAGCCGCGCCGAATTGACCCCTGAACAAGTGAGTGACGCACAAGCCAGGGCCCAGGCCTTGAAAACCCAGGCTGCCAAACCGGCGAGTCATCAGGTGGCTGCAATCAAATAAAGCGTTGGAGGTTTGCCATGAAATGTTCGGTTCGTTTGGCCGTGTTGTTGGGCATGATGCCGCTGAGTGTGCTGGCGATTGAGCCGGGGCCGGCGTCCCAGTACCAGCAGGAAACCGAGCGCTGGTTGCAGCTGCAAGTCAGCGGTCAGGCCCAGTCCAAGGAACGCCAGGTGGCAACCCCGGCCGAGCGCGAACGCAGCCTGCAACGCTGGCTGGACAGCTACACCCACCCCATCCCTGAGTACTACAAACAAGACGAAGGCGGTAAGGCCAAGCAGCAATAAGGCGCTGTAGCCGCTGACGAGGAACGAAGGCTGCGATGCGGGCCTCAGGACCGTCGTGTGGGGTCGCTGCGCAACCCATCGCAGCCTCATGCTTCGGCAGCGACTACAGGTCCAAGCTGCTTTTGTGCTGACGAGGAACGAAGGCTGCGATGCGGGTCCAGGACCGCCGTGTGGGGGCGCTTTGCAACCCATCGCAGCCTCGTTCCTCGTCAGCGACTACAGGCTGTGGTCAGTGCGCCGTTTGCCGATGCTGTTGGGCGGATGCACTGGGGGAGAGGGCGAGCGCCAACTGGGTGCGGTTGTTCATGTGGGTCAGTCGCAGCACCTGGGACACGTAGAGCTTGACCGTGTTTTCGGTGATGCCCAAATCGCAGGCAATCTGGTAGTTGGTCTGCCCTTTGCCCACCAGTTTGGCCACGTCCAGCTGGCGCGGTGACAACTGCTTGAAAATCGGTGGCAGGTCACTCAAGGCTTCGTCGTCCGCAGCCACAGTGCTCTTGAACGGCGGTGGATGGCGGACCGTTTCCATGTCGTGATAAAGGTCGTCGATAGACTCAGCCAAATACTGCAGCTTCTCGTTCAAATGCCCCAGATGCTCGTTCTTTTGCCGTTCGCGCAAGACGGCTTCCTGACGCTGAATGCCCTCAAGCAATTCCGCAAGGTCAACCGGCTTGGGGTAGTAATCGGCAATGCCGATGCGCAAGGCTTTGATCACGTCCTGTTTGTCAGAATGGCCGGTCAACAGGATGCTTTCAAACAGGCGGTGTTTTCCGGCAATTTTCTGCAGATGCTGCGTCAATTCGATGCCGTTCATGTCGGGCATGTGCAGGTCACACAGCACCAGACTTATCTCGGAATCCGCGACAAACGCCTCCACGGCTTCACGGCTTGATTCGCAAGGCACGCAACGGTAACCGCTGCTTTCCAGGAACTCACTGAGTTCTTCGACAATCAACGGCTGATCGTCGACCACTAACACTTTTATTTTTGAGGTGAGCTTGTTCACGCGCTACTCCATGCCTGGCAAGCCAATTTAAGACGTCCTGTACCACTCGCGTGAATGGCGAGGGGTTCAGGAAACATAGACGTAGTTTCCTACGCTGTACATGTAATAAATCCTTCGTTTTGATTAGGTTAGACACAAAACGGACAAGCTGAAGCCGCATAAAAGAAAGGGTGCGAAGGGCAGTTTTTTTGACGCGCCTTTGATGTTTTCGCCGGGGGGATGGGTAAGGCGTTGATTCAATAGAGGGAGCACTTTTGGCGCGAGCCAAAACCACAGCCCTGCGCTAAGACCTGCGCCAATAAACGTGCCCAGCAGTATCGGACGATCGGTTGCCAGTGCGAGTGCCATCAACAGTTTTACATCGCCAGCGCCCAGTTTGTTCAGGGCGTAGCCGGGCAAGGTCAGGACCAGGGCAATCAACAGGGCCCAGCCGCCTTCAGCCGCGCTGGCGCCCAGCCAGGTGGTGCCGGTCCAGAGCAGATACACCAACGCCAGGCCTGCGGCGCCAAACGTCAGGGTGTTGGCGATGTGACGTTGGTAAAGGTCTTGGGCAGCGCAGGCGGCAAACCAAATGAATAAAACCGCTAAATGGATCACGTATTCCCGTCCCTTTTCTTCGAATGATTCTATGCTGATATCACGGTGAATTGTCAGGGTAGACGCAGTCATGAAAGTTGACCTTCCCCACTCACAAAAAGGCGCGGCGGCGATTGAGTTCGCCCTGGTTTTTGTGATCTTTTTCTCAGTTCTGTATGGCGTGCTCAGCTACAGCTTCCCGTTGCTGTTGATGCAATCTTTTAACCAGTCGACGGCCGAGGCGGTGCGCCGCAGCATGGCGGTGGACCCGACGTTGGCAACGGCAGATTACAAGGCCAAGGTCGAATCGGTGGCCAAGGGCGTGCTGGACCAGCAACTGGGCTGGATGCCGATCATGATGACCACCAATATCAGTAAAACGGCGGTGTATAACGCGGGGGTACTGACCGTGACCGTTAGCCTCCCGGCCGCCACGCTCAGCAATATCCTGCCGGTGCTGAAACTGCCGGGCGGCATCACCGTGCCGAGCTTGCCGGACACTTTGTCGGCCCAGTCGAGCCTGCAGTTTTGAACCTGGGTGGCAAGCCGTCTGGGCGCTTCTCGGGCCGCGCTCAAGACCCTCTGCCGGAACACCGTGCTGCGCAACCCGGCAAGGACACGGCCTTGCACCTGTTGCTCGATCATCAGGGGCGAGTGCTGGAGGTGCACGGCGCGCAGCGTTTCGGTGTGCAGCCTGTCAGCGGCGCTGACGCTACGCGTTTATTGCTCGATTATTTGGTGCCTGGCAGCACTCAGGCCCTTGAAGGGACTCCGGCCGATTGGTTGGGGCACAGCCTAGATCTGGACTTCCAATGCGCTGATGGTTCTGTGCTGCACACCCGCGGTTGGGTTCAGCCACACGCTGACGGCTGGCTGTTGCAGTTGCTGGACATCAGCGACCTGCGGCGCGAAGGGCTGCAAGCCCACAACCGTGAGCTTTGCATGCAACTGAGCTTGAGCCTGGCCAGACAATTACGCTTATGCAGCATGGCGCGTTTGCCGCAGGTGACACAGGAGTCGTTGCAACGTATTGGCGAGCAATGGCAAGTGCCTTGCATCGCCTTGGCGCTGCGTGAAGAAGGGCTGCCGGACTGGAGCCTCTTTAGCGTTTATCAGGCGCCCGGCGCAGCGCACCTGTGGGAGACCGGGCAAAGCCTGGGCAGTGCGCTGGACAGTCTCAGTGGTACGCGTCATTCAGGCCTGGCCGCTGCCAACGAGCAACCGTTTCAATTCAGTAACCTGCTGGGCGCGACCGATGGCTTGTGCATGCCTTATCACGATCAGCGCGGGCTCAGTGCCTGGCTGTTGTTGGGGTTTTCTACGCGCCCTGCGCTGATGAGAGAGAGCGATTGGTCGCACGTGTGCGCCGCCTTGGCCGGGCCTTTGCTGGAGCGCTTGCGCGAGCAGCAACAGGCCGAGCACCGCGAGCGGGTGCAGGCGCTGGAAGGTTTGTTGGGCACGGGTTGGTGGGAGTGGTCGACGGCCAACGAGCAGGTGCAGTTGGCCCCGCAATTGGCCCAAAGCCTGTCGGCCCCCCACACGCCCTTAACCTGCAAAGCCTGGCTGGCGCTGTTTCATCCGGCCGATCGCGATGAGCTCAGTATTCGTTTTGATGAACTGATTGAGCACGGCAAGGACCTGATGGTGGTTGCGCGTCTGGACCTGCCGCAGAACGCGGGGCCGACCCCGTGGTATCGGATTCAGGGGCAAGCGGTCGGCACGGGCAGCCAGCGGCGTATCGTCGGTTTTATGCTGGATGTCAGCGAAATCAAACGTCAGCAACTGCAAGCGACGGCCGCCCATGCGCGGCTGGACAACCTGATCGCCAGTTCCCCGGCGGTGATTTATGTGCAGCGCTATGAGAAAGGAGCGTTAGTGCCCGCCTTTTTTAGCGCCAGCCTGCAACCGTTACTGGGTTGGACGTTGGCCGAGAGCCAGGGGGCCGGGCTGATCGAGTGGATTCACCCTGACGATCGCGAGCAATACTTTGACCGCACCCGCCAACTGCTGCGCTTTGGCAGCGCCCGGCGTCGGTATCGCCTGCGCGATAGCAAGGGCAACTACCACTGGTTGCTGGACGAAGCCAAATTATTGCGCGATGACCTTGGGCTGCCGATCGAGGCGGTGGGGTTGTGGCTGGATGTGACCGAAGCCACCGAGACCACTGAACGGGTCAAGCGCAGTGAAGAGCGTTATCGGGTGCTGGTCGAAGACTCGCCCGCGATGATTTGTCGTTATCTGCCAGACCTGACCCTGACCTTTGGCAACCAGCCGCTGGCGGCGTACCTGGAGTGCACTCCGCAGGCATTGCCGGGGGTGAATCTGGGCAGTTGGTTGTCGACCGAACAGCGCGCGGAGTTTATGCAGCGCATTGCCCAGTTAACCCCGCAAAACCCGGTGAGTACCGCAGAAATCAGCTTGCAACTGCCGGGGCATGAGTATGCCTGGTGGGTGTGGTCGGACCGGGGTGTGTTTGATGCCCAGGGCCAGTTGCTCGAAGTGCAGGCCGTGGGCCGGGACAACACTGATGTGCGTCGCTCGCAACAGCAAATGACCCAAAGCGCCAAAATGGCCACCTTGGGTGAAATGGCCACGGGCCTTGCTCACGAAATCAATCAGCCATTGAACGTCATGCGCATGGCCATCGCCAACATGCTCAAGCGCGTGAGCAACGGCGATGTGGAGCACGACTACCTGCAAGACAAACTCACCCGCATCGATGCCCAGATCCAGCGGGCAGCGCGGGTGGTCGACCACATGCGCGTGTTCGGCCGACGTTCAGAGGTTGAGCAACAAGCCTTCAACCCGGCGCAAGCGCTGGAAGGCGCCCTGGCCTTGCTGTGCGAAGGCTTGCGCGGCAAAGGCATTGAGCTGCGCACAGAGTGTTTGAGCGATGCGTTGCAGGTGCGCGGCCACGTCGACCAATTGGAACAAGTGTTGATCAACCTGTTGATCAACGCCCGCGATGCACTGATGAGCAAGCGCGAAACCGACCCGGACTTCACCCCCAGGATCGCCTTGACCGCTGGCGCGAGTGACAGCGGTGTGTGTGTGACGGTGGAAGACAATGCAGGCGGCATCGACCCGCGCCTGCTGGAACGGATCTTCGAACCCTTCTTCACCACCAAAGCGGTCGGCCTGGGCACTGGGCTGGGGTTGTCCGTGAGCTACGGGATTATCGACAACATGGGCGGTCGCTTAAGCGTCAGCAACACCGGGCACGGAGCCCGGTTTTGTGTGGAATTGCCGGTGGTTGAAGGTTAGAGCACGAGTTGGGCGGGGCCACCCTGGCCGCAGGAGAGGTTAGCGTCGACTTCGGTGGCCATCAGGTTAACGCCCAACAGTGACAGCAGGTTGTTGAGTAGTGGGTCGAGTAGAGGACTTAAAACTCCAGTAATGAGTCCGGATGCGAGGTTTACAATCGCCAGAAGCGTTGCATTAACAGTATTCGTTAACCCCGTCGCGAGTGCGCTCAAAATGCCTGTGCCGTCTACAGGGGCATAAAGTTTGATCGGTACATTGCTGATAGTACTTCTTAGGCTATCTACGATATTCGTAGTGGGGCTGGCAGATTTAGCCATCGGAGGTTGTTTAAGGTTAGGTGGAACCGAGTTTGTGGCAGCCGAATAAATTAAGGTGCTGGGCGTTTTAGCAATGGGCAGTGTGGCCATGAGTGCAATCCCGCCACCCCCATAGTCTTTGTAGACACACCCCAAGAGACCGCAGTTTTTACTGATGATATTTACGATGGGCAAAGGGGTGACAGTTACCGGATTTGAAGAAGAAAATGCTTTGCTGGCATCGATGCTTCCGATATTCAGGTTGGCTAATACGGTATTGGCCTGGACCGTCAGACTTTTGCTGCCAGAGGTCCCGGAAGGGCAGGTATACCCGGTCACCAAAGCATCTGCTCCACCGCTATCCAAGTTGATGCTGAGAATCAATGGAGGAGGCAATATCTTAATGTCGAATGTGGTTCCGCACAGTCCCAACCCGCAGATCAGTCCTTGAAGAAGGCCGGTAATACCTGAAAGCAGGTCTGTGACTAAATTCAAAAGCGCACTGACAGTATTGAGAATGGGGAGCTCGATGGTAATCAGAGATCTCACTTGCGCTGTACGGACATAAATTCTATCCGTGGCCGGGTTACCGATAGCTGAGAACTGGGGTGGCTCAATCACCTTGACGGTAGTCGTCACTTTTGCAAGGCCAAGAACGTTGATGGGAAGGCTAACAGCCACTGCGTTATTTTTATTGGCAATTTGAATGGCAGCCTGAATAAGAGAGAACAAATTCAAGTCTGTATCCAAACCCGCAGATGATGTGCCTGTTTGTAGTTTTAGCAGGTCTCCAACTTTTAAGGGTGTGTTGTTGATGGCGGCTACTTGCAGATTGGCTAACGCCGTCTGAACATCAAGTGTTGCGCCGTTAAGTGTGGCAACGGATGCTGCTGCTTTTATGAGTTGGGTGACAGTAACGTTTGTATTAAGCAGGGTTGTGTAATCGCCTGCGTTGACACCCAAGTTAATTGCCAGTTGATTCAAATATTGCAGCAAGTTTATGTTGGCTTTGGCTAAACCATCCCAGCCAACTGCCGAGATGGAAACATTTCCACCCAACAAGCCTGAGAATAGATTATTGAGCAGTGGAGACTGCGAGGTATTTACCGTGGCCAAGGTGGTGCGAATACTGATTTGTGCCAACGTTGGTCCCGGCCTACTCCCCACCGCACTCGCCGTCAACTTCGTGGTCGTCGACAACGTCCCCTTGCTCACCAAATCCCACACACCGCCGGCAATGCTGGTAGGGATTGTGTTGGTGGCAATCACGCGGATAGCGTCGCTTTTGCTGGGATCGAGCTGGAAGGTGCGCAGTTGGTTGACGGTGACCAGGGTGCCGCAGGTGGCATTCAGGGTTTGTTGCGTGCCGGCCGGGACGAAGCTGTTGCGGGCGGCGCTTTGGGTGGCGTACAGCGTGGCGGTCGACGGGGTGGCAGCACAACTGCCACCCCGACTGACCGCCTCAAGCACTGCCATGTCCGCAACCCGTTGCAGCTTGCGTTGTTCGAGGTAGAGGCGGCCGCCGTCGACCACCAGCAACATAAAGATCAGCACCATCCCCAGCGTCAGTGCCGCCATTAAACCAATCGCCCCATGTTGTTGGCGGGGGCCGTTGAAATACGCACGACGGAAGGGGGGAGACATTGAGCACTCCTGATACTGGAACACTGTCCAGTGCTTCGCTCTTAAGTGTTAGCGAGTGTAGTCAAGAAGTGATCAGGATGCTGGCCAGTTGCACACTTTATAAGGCCCGAGAGTGCAACTAATGAGAACTGTTGGATGAAAGGTTGTAAAGGGGGAAGAGTAGGGCCAACTCACTGACTAAAGTATTAATACTTCGCAGTTATATACTTTGTTAGTGAGTTGGCTTGATTTAATTAACGCCCTGGTTTGGGTGGGTAATTACTCATGATTTCAGTGACTGCCTTGGAAATCGCCGCGCTACGCTCTGCAGGCGTGGCATCTTCGTCGACGACTTTTTCGGCGTTGCCACGCCAGACCAGTTTGCCGTCTTTGGCGTCAATCAGGTCCACCTGCAAGGTGCCCACTTGGTAGACGATATTGCGGGTTTCGGCGTATGCCGGTGCGCCCCAATAGTTGCCGCCCCAGTAACCACCCCATGGCCCTGCCCAAGGTCCACCCCAAGGGCCGCCGTCATAGCTGTAGTTGGTGACCTGTTCCTGGCGGTTGGCCACGACCATGTAGGTTTGTACCCACAGGTCGGGTTTGGCGCCGGGCGCTGCCTGGGTCAGACCGCGCTGATCCAGCTGGCTGCTCAGGGCCATGACCACACGTTGTGCTGTCAGGCCGTTTTTAACCATCGGGGTATCGGGTAAAAATTGCACGGCCGGGTCTTTCCAGGCCCACGTCTTGAACTGCGCAAAATTGACCGCCGGGTTGTAGTCATGGGTGACCTGCAGGCTGTTGCACGCGCTAAGCAGCAGGGCCAGTCCCAGTAAAGCAATGCGTCCTAACATGGTGAGTCTCCGCTTAAACAAACAGTTTTAATGGGGAGGATAAGCCTGCACTGCCTTGTTCAGTGATTCGCGCAGGGCGTCACTGCGTTCGCTCAGGCTGCCTTTACTACTGGTTTCTGCACTTGAACTCCAGACCGGCTGACCTGTTTTTCCGTCATACAGATTGAGCCGTACAACCATCACTTCGACTTCATAGGTGCGCACAACCGGTACGCTGTTGTACATGCCGTACTGGTTGCCATAGCGACCATAACGGTCGCCGTACATGCCGCCATAACCATAGTCGTCCTGAACCTGGCGCAAGCGTTTTTCTGTGTGTAAATCTGCACTCACCCACAAATCTGCCGGGTGGCCAGGTTGTGCAGGGCGCAATCCGCGTTGGTCGAGGGCATTGCTGACCGCTTCGGCAATTTGTGCGGAGTCTGCCCAGGCCGACCCGGCCGGCAATTGGTTGTTGCGCCAGGCCCAGCTTTGATAGCGGCCGTAGTCCCGTGGCGGCGCCGGGTAGGCGCTCAAGTCCAGGGTGTTGGCCGCTTGCGGCGGAGCAGGCGGGATGGGCATGGAACTGGCGGTATACGGGTTGGGGCTCTGGCACGCAGCCAATCCCAGACTTACAGCGAGCAAGGCAACGCGGCGATACATCATCATCTCCCCATGCGGGTATTAAACCGGGCGGCATACCCAATGCAGATAACGTCCCAGCCCGGCGAAGGCAGGATGGCGACGGTGGGCCAGCTCCATTTCCACCAGCGCTTCAAGGTCGGCGCGGGCTTGAAACTCCACTGGCATATAGTCGTGAAACACCCGCACGCCACTTTGGCTTTGCACCTGCCACAGGCCTTCAAGGGCGCTGGCCAGTTCTCGCGGGTCGAGCGGCTCTTGCGGGGTCAGGCTTTGTTTTTCACCGGCCAGGGTGTTCTTGCGCATTTTGCGGAAGTGGCCTTTGAGCAGGTTGCGGTAGATCAGGGCGTCGCGGTTATAAAACGCCAGCGACAGCCAACCGTCTTTGGCGGTCATTTGGTGCAACACCGGCAGGATCGTGTGGGGCTCGGCCAGCCATTCGAGTACGGCATGGCAGATCACCAGGTCGTAGGGCTCGGTCAGTTGCCCTGGCAGCTCTTGCCACGGAGCCTGAATAAAGGTGCCGGTCTGGCCCGCAGCGGCAAAGCGCTCGCGTGCGCCTTCGAGCATCGGTGCGGCCGGTTCGGCGAGCGTCACATCATGCCCGCGCTCGGCCAGCCACAGCGACATGTGGCCCAGCCCGGCGCCGATATCCAGCACCCGCAACGGACGCGGAGGCAGCGCCTCTTCAAGGTCGGCCTGCAGCACTGCCAGACGAATCGCGCCCTTGGCCCCACCGTAGATTTTTTCAGCAAAACGGGTGGCCAGTTGATCGAAGTGACGGTCACTCATTTGCTAAAACGCCTTTCATTGTCGGCCAGTTTGCTGCGCACCACTTGATCCATGTCCAGCCCCAACTCACTGCATAACAGCAACAGGTACAGCACGATGTCACCCACTTCCTGCCCGGCGTGGGCCAGTTTGTCGGCGGATAATTGGCGTGATTGGTCTTCGCTGAGCCACTGGAAAATTTCAACCAGCTCGGACATTTCGACACTGGCCGCCATGGCCAGATTTTTCGGGCTGTGAAATTGCTTCCAGTCGTTGTTATCGCGGATGCGGTGCATGCGCTGAGTGAGTTCTTCGAGGTTCATCGCGGGTGGGTTCTCCAGAAGGAGCAAAGCTTGCGACTGAATGCAGATTGGTGCAAGTGAAAGGCATGAGCAAAAAGCTCGCTCCTACAGGTCGGGTCTCAGCTGATAGGCCGCCACTGGCCAATCAAATGCAGCAGATCCCCGTGCCCGTTGAGCTGGAAGTCGCCGCTTGAGCCCGCATCGCTGCTCAGCAAGATGACTTCGCTGGGCAATCGCACCGGCTTTTTGAACGCCACGCTGATCTCGACATTGGCCGCCGGCAGGTGCGCGTTGAGGGCTGCCAACGCACGCGCCTTGAGCCACAGGCCGTGGGCGATGGCGCTGGGCAGGCCGAACAGTTTGGCGCTGGCGGCACTGAGGTGGATGGGGTTGTAGTCGCCCGAGACCCTGGCATAGCGGCGACCAATGTTTGACGGCGCATACCAGCGGGTCAGCTCGGTCAAGGCGATGGGGCTAAAGGTCGGGGTTGCTGGCACTTCGCCGGGCAAGTCGACGCCTTTGCACAGCAGTGTGCTTTCGGCTTCCCAGAGTGGCCCGAGCTGGTCGTCGACTTGGGTCACGACGTCAAAGGTGGCGCCCTTGGGGTGTTTTTGCAGGTTGTGCACAAACACGCCGATGCGCAGCCGGGTCACACCGCCCATGGGCCGCAAGACCCGGATCCGGTTGGTCAGGTGTATCAGCCCCAGCAGCGGGAAGGGGAAGTCTTTGTCAGTCAGTAACTGCATTTGCAGGCCGAACGCCAACACATGCGGGTAGGTCGGCGGCAATAACGGGCTGGGCGCAATCGCGCAAACGTCACGAAAGGCCGCCAGCGCCTGGGCGTCAATGTCGACCCAGCAGCGCAAGCCTTGCTCCGGCAGGGTGCTACCGGTGATTTTGCGTTTGGCCGCCGCTTGCGCATACAGCGCGGGCAAGTGCGGCGGGGCGCTGAGGTCGAGCCAATGCACGGTCATGATTCAGGCCCCCAAGGCACTTTGCCCACAGACCCGCAACGCTTGCCCGCTGACGGCCCCCGAGCCCGGCTGGCTGAGCCAGGCCACGGCTTCGGCGACGTCTTGTGGCAGACCGCCCTGGCCCAGTGAACTCATGCGCCGCCCGGCTTCGCGCAGGGCAAACGGAATGTGCGCGGTCATTTGGGTTTCGATAAAGCCCGGCGCAACGGCGTTGATGCTGATGCCGCGCTCGCCCAGCAGCGGCGCCCAAGCCTGGGCCAGGCCAATCAGCCCGGCCTTGCTGGCGGCGTAGTTGGTTTGCCCGCGGTTACCGGCGATACCGCTGATGGACGCGAGCAAAATCACCCGGCCGTTATCGCGCAAGGTGCCGCTGTCCAGCAGGGCTTTGGTCAGCACTTGCGGCGCATTGAGGTTGACCGCGAGCACGGCATCCCAATATTCGGGCGTCATGTTGGCCAGGGTTTTGTCGCGGGTGATGCCGGCGTTGTGCACCACGATGTCGATGCCGTCTGGCAGGTGTTCGACCAATTGCGCGGGGGCGTCTGCGGCGCAAATGTCCAGGGCCAGGCTGCGCCCGCCCAGGCGCGCGGCCAGTGCATCGAGATCGGTTTTGGCTGAAGGCACGTCGAGCAACACCACCTCGGCGCCGTCGCGGGCCAGGGTTTCGGCAATCGACGCGCCAATGCCCCGCGCTGCGCCTGTAACCAAGGCTTTACGCCCGGCCAGTGGCCGCGTCCAGTCCGGCACCTGCGTGGCGCAGGGGCTCAGGCGCAGCACCTGGCCGCTGACAAAGGCACTTTTGGGCGAGAGGAAAAACCGCAGCGCGCCTTCTAGTTGGTCTTCAGCGCCTTCGCCGACATACAGCAGTTGCAAGGTGCCGCCGCTGCGCAGTTCTTTGGCCAATGAGCGGGCAAAGCCTTCAAGGGCGCGTTGGGCGCTGGCGGCAAACGGATCACGCTGGGTTTCGGGGGCGCGGCCGAGGATCACGATGTGCGCACTGGGCGCCAGGCTGCGCAGCAGTGGCTGGAAGAACTCTCGCAATTGTTTGAGCTGGTCGGTGTGCAGCAGTTCGCTGGCATCGAACACCACGGCCTTGAGCTTGGGCCCCTGGCCGGGTATCCACGGGTTGGCCGACCATTCGCCGGGGCCGTAGGCGAATACGGCATCGGTGAGTTTTTGGGCAAAAGCCCCGACCGTCGCGGCCAATGCGCCGCCCCCCAACAACAGTGCACCTTCTACCGGGCGCAGGCGGCCCGCTTGCCAGCGTTCCAGTCGTACCGGTGACGGCAGACCCAATGCACCGACCACGCGGTGGCCGATGGATGAGTTGGCAAAGTCGATATAACGGTCTGACATGGAACACTCTCCGACAGATGGGGTTCAAAGGGTTGACCACAAACACGTCATGGTCGTTCGTTATCAGCGATAAGACCTACGCTTGTAACGATCAATGGCCTTGAAAGAATAGGGAACATCTTATGAGTTTGCGTCGAGTAGCCATTATTGGCGGTAATCGAATTCCATTTGCCCGCGCTAACGGAGCGTACGCGACGGCCAGCAATCAGACGATGTTGACCGCGGCGCTGGAGGGGCTGATTGAGCGCTACAACCTGCACGGGTTGCGCATGGGCGAAGTGGTGGCCGGGGCGGTGCTCAAGGACTCCAGGGACTTCAGCCTGACCCGCGAGTGCGTGCTGGGCTCACGCCTGTCACCACAAACCCCCGCCTATGACCTGCAACAAGCCTGCGGCACCGGCCTGGAAGCGGCGTTGCTGGTGGCCAATAAAATTGCCCTCGGGCAGATTGACTGTGCGATTGCCGGGGGTGTCGACAGCGCCTCGGACGTGCCGATTGGCCTGAATGACGGCCTGCGCAAATGGCTGTTGCAGCTCAACCGCACCAAGGCGCCGCTGGACAAGGTCAAAGCCTTGCTGCAATTGCGCCCGAGCTTTTTGAAACCGGCCTTCCCGCGCAATGGCGAGCCGCGTACCGGCTTGTCCATGGGCCAGCACTGCGAGTTGATGGCGCAAACCTGGCATATCCCCAGGGACGAGCAGGATGCCTTGGCCTTGCACAGCCATCAGGCGTTGTCGGCGGCGTACCACGAGGGCTGGGAAGACGATTTGCTCACCCCGTTTCAGGGGTTGTGCCGCGACAATAACCTGCGCCCCGAGCTGACTCTGGAAAAGCTGGCCGCGCTAAAACCGGTGTTTGAGCGCAGCGCCAAAGGCACCTTGACGGCGGGTAACTCGACGCCACTGACTGATGGCGCCTCGGTGGTGTTGCTGGCGAGTGAAGAGTGGGCCAAGGCGCGGGGGTTGCCGGTGTTGGCTTACCTGCGCGATGGCGAAACGGCTGCGGTGGATTTCGTACATGGGGCCGAAGGTTTACTGATGGCGCCGGTGTATGCGGTCCCACGACTGCTGGCGCGCAATGGCCTGACCTTGCAGGACTTTGATTACTACGAGATTCATGAAGCGTTTGCCGCTCAGGTGCTGTGCACCTTGAAGGCGTGGGAAGACGCCGAATACTGCCGGACAAGGCTGGGGCTGGAGGCGCCGCTGGGGTCCATTGACCGCAGCAAGCTGAACGTCAAAGGCAGTTCGCTGGCCGTAGGGCATCCGTTTGTCGCGACGGGTGGGCGCATCGTCACCAACCTGTCCAAGTTGCTGGCTACGGCCGGGCAGGGCCGAGGGTTGATCTCGATCTGCGCCGCCGGTGGGCAGGGTGTGACAGCGATTCTTGAGCGGGACTGATGTGTGTGGGAGCGGGCTTGCTCGCGATTGTATCGACGCGGGTTAACTCAAAGACCGCGTTGCCTGCATCGCGAGCAAGCCCGCTCCCACAAAAAAGATGAAGCTTAGCTGACGGCCACGGCCGTGGCATTTTGTTCGGCTTTTTCTCGCTGGTTGCGGCTGGCGTAGCTTTCGGCCATCACCGAGCAGACGATCAGTTGCAGCGGGTGGTAGATCATGATCGGCAGCAAGATCAACCCAAGGCCGGGGTTGGCGCCGAAGATCAAGGCCGCCATCGGGGCGCCCGCCGCCAGGGATTTTTTGCTGGCGCAGAACACGGCGGCGATTTCATCGGCGGTGCTGAATTTCAAGGCGCGCGCAGTGCGGGTAGTCAGCCACAGGATGATGGCGAGCAAGATCGCGCTGCCAACCAGAGCGCTGAAGATCACCGAGGTGCCTTGCTGTTGCCACATGCCCGAGACCATCGAGTTACAGAACGCCGCGTACACCAGTAGCAAGATCACCACTTTGTCGCAGATATTGGTGTAGCGCTTGTGGCGGGCGAAAAAGCGTCCGAACAGCGGGCGCACCAGTTGCCCAAGCACCAATGGCAGCAACAGCATGGCGCACAGGTCGAGCAGGGTTGAGCCCAGGTCGATACCGCCCGAGCCACTGCCGACTACAAAACTCACCAGCAATGGCGTGAGAAATATCCCCAGTACGCTCGACAGGCTGGCGTTGAGAATCGCCGCAGGCACGTTGCCGCCCGCGCTGCCGGTGAGGGCCACGGACGAGGAGATGGTCGAAGGCAGGGCGCACAGGTAGAAGAACCCCAGCATCAGCAGCGGCGGAATGTGCGCGCCCAGCAGTGTGTTGGCGACCACCCAGATCAGCGGGAAGACGATAAAGGTGAATCCCTGAACCATGAAGTGCAGGCGGATGTTTTTCAGGCCGTGGCGGATTTGTTCGCTGGACAGGTTGACCCCGTGCAGGAAGAACACCAGGAACACGCCGATGTTGATCACCACTTCCGCGTGCATGCCGCCGCCAGTGCTGCCGAACGTCGGGAAGACGTAGGCGAGTAAAGTCGCCAGTAACATGCCGCACAGAAACCAGTCTGTGAACAAGCGTTTGAGGTGTTTGAACACAGGCATCGTGGGCACCAGAGCATTGTAAGAATTGATGACTTAGCCTAACGTCGGGTTTATCTGACGTCTTGCGACATAAGGCCAACCAATGCCGCCAAACGGACAACGTGGTGCCGAACGCGCCATTCCTGCGCTTAAAACCTTGCCTCGGCCGCTGTACGCGCGCGCCGAGAGTTTGGGGGCGGGCTCGTGGACGCCGCGCCATCGACATGATTGGGTGCAGTTTTCGTATGCCATCAGTGGCGTGCTGGGTGTGCACACCGACGAAGGCAGTTTTTATGCGCCGCCGCAGTGGGGCATCTGGATCCCGGCCGGGCTGGAGCATGAGGTGGTGACCTCGATGCGCGCCGAGATGCGCAGCCTGTACGTGCGCCGTGAGGATTGCCTGTGGGCACCCGAACATTGCCGGGTATTGGAGGTGACACCGCTGGCACGCGAGCTGATCAAACGTTTTTGCGCCTTGCCGGTGGAGTATCCACAAGGCGGCAGCCCTGAAGAACGTTTGGTGCAGGTGTTGCTTGATCAACTGGCGGGCCTGAACCAGGTGGGTTTTTCGCTGCCATTGCCGCGTCATGCGCGGTTGTTGGCGCTGTGCAATGAGCTGATCGAAAACCCTGAGGCTGAAGTGACTCTGAGTGTGTGGGCCGAGCGCTTGGGTACGTCGGAAAAAACCCTGATGCGGTTGTTTGACCGGGAAACCGGCATGAGTTTTCGCAGTTGGCGCCAGCGCATGCGCTTGCTGTCGTCCCTGCGGGTGCTGGAGGAGGGCGGCAGCGTGACCCTGGCGGCGTTGTCGTGTGGTTATGAATCCACGTCGGCCTTTATTGCCGCCTTTAAAAAAATGTTTGGCTTCACGCCCGGCGAGTTATTCCGACAGTGATCGGGCTATTTTCGGAAACGCCCTGCATACATTTTGCTCGGCTCTAGTAGGGTGCGCGCTGAATCAACGGGATTAGTCGATGCCCGATGGTTGGCGCTCGTCTATTATCCAGAGCGGCTAACGTCGGGATTTTTGGCACATGGCGTGCCTACAAGCGACTCTTGCACGGTCCCCCTCTCCCCGTAGTGAGTGGATTGCCGTATAACGAGTGACATTCGCGTGTTTGGTAACAAAGGACCCACAATAAAAGCTGATGAAGACTCCAAAACGCTTAGAACCCCTGATCGAGGACGGTCTGATCGACGAGGTGCTGCGCCCACTCATGAGTGGCAAAGAAGCAGCTGTTTATGTGGTCCGCTGCGGCAAAGAGCTGCGATGCGCCAAGGTTTACAAGGAGGCTAACAAACGAAGTTTCCGGCAGGCCGCTGAATATCAGGAGGGTCGCAAGGTTCGCAACAGCCGTCAGGCCCGAGCGATGGCCAAGGGCTCGAAGTACGGTCGTAAAGAAACCGAAGACGCCTGGCAGAACGCCGAAGTAGCCGCGCTGTTCCGGCTGGCGGGCGCCGGTGTACGAGTGCCCAAGCCGTTCGACTTCCTTGAAGGCGTGCTGCTGATGGAACTGGTGGCCGATGAATACGGCGACGCGGCACCGCGCTTGAATGATGTGGTGCTGGAGCCGGATCAGGCGCGCGAATACCACGCGTACCTGATTTCCCAGATCGTGCTGATGCTCTGCACGGGGCTGGTTCACGGTGACTTGTCTGAGTTCAACGTGTTGCTGACGCCAACCGGCCCGGTGATTATCGACTTGCCTCAGGCGGTGGATGCGGCGGGTAACAACCACGCGTTCAACATGCTGGAGCGTGACGTGGGCAACATGGCTTTGTACTTCGGACGCTTTGCGCCAGAGTTGAAGAAAACCCGCTACGCCAAGGAAATGTGGGCGCTTTACGAAGCGGGCACCCTGCAGCCGACCAGCGTGTTGACCGGCGAGTTTGATGAGCCGGAAGAGTTGGCAGATGTCGGCGGTGTGATCCGCGAGATCGAAGCGGCCCGTCTGGACGAAGAGCGTCGTCAAGCGGTGCGAGCCGCAGATGATGCGCCACCGAGCAAAGCCGAAGAGCCGCCTCCGCCGTGGATGCAGTGATTCGATGATTAAAAAATCCGGCTTCGGCCGGATTTTTTATGCCTGCCATTTTTAAAACCGGTTGAGCGGGATTTTCAGGCTGCGCAGACCGCTTTCATCAGCGGGCGGCAGGTTGCCGGCGCGGATGTTGACCTGGATGGCCGGGATCAACAGGGCCGGTACGCCCAAAGTGGCGTCGCGGGTGGTGCGCATGTCGACAAAGTCGGCCAGCGGCACGCTGTCGTTTACGTGGATGTTGCGTGCCCGCTGCTCGCCCACCGTGGTCGACCACGAGGCTTCGCGCCCGGCGGGCGGGTAGTCATGGCACATCAACAGTCGGGTATCGGCCGGCAAACTCAGCAGGCGCTTGATGGAGTGATACAACTGCTGCGCATCGCCCCCCGGAAAATCGCAACGTGCGGTGCCGACATCCGGCATGAACAGGGTGTCACCGACAAAGATGCTGTGGTCTTCGAGCTGGTAGGCCATGTCGGCTGGCGTATGCCCCGGCACATGGAGCGCGCGCACGTGCAGGCGGCCAATGTGGAACACCTCGTCCGGCTCGAATAAATGGTCGAATTGCGAGCCGTCGAGCCTGAACTCAGGCTCCAGGTTGTAGATATCGCGAAACACGCCCTGGACTTGGGTGATCGCCGAGCCAATGCCGATGTGCCCGCCGAGCTTTTGCTTGAGGTAGGCGCTGGCTGACAAATGATCCGCGTGGGCGTGGGTCTCCAGCAACCACTGCACCTTGAGGCCGTGGGCTTCTACAAACCGGATGATGCTGTCGGCGCTGTCGGTACTGATGCGCCCGGCGGCAGCGTTGTAGTCGAGCACCGGGTCGATGATGGCGCACTCGCTACCGTCTGCTTCGTACACCACGTAGCTCACGGTTGAGGTGTTGGGGTCGTAGAAACCTTGAATGTCGGCGTGCATGAAGGGCCTCACGTGAATCAAAAGATATTTCAATATATTGAAACATATATTATCGAGACGTAGACTGTCGACCATTACGTCACGGAGCTCTCCATGTCTGCCCAACTCACCAGTGAAGAGATCGGCCTTCTGCGCGATTCTGCGTCCAAAGCCTGCACCCTTCTCAAAGCCCTTGCCAATGAAGACCGGCTGCTGTTGCTGTGCCAGCTGACGCAAGGCGAACGCAATGTCGGTGAGCTTGAAGACCTGACCGGGATCCGCCAGCCCACCCTGTCGCAACAGCTCGGTGTGTTGCGCGATGAAGGCATGGTCAACACCCGGCGCATGGGGAAATATATTTACTACTCCCTCGCCAGTTTCGAAGTGGTGTCTGTGATGCAAACGTTGTCGGGTCTGTATTGCGGTCAAGCGCTGAAGAAGTGATGCGGGCCATTGCCTGCGACGTTCACCGCCCCCTTATTCCATTCATTTTTGTTGTGCCTGGAGTGCCCAATGGAGCAAAACATCAAGCGAATCGACGCCACGTTCTCGGTGTCTGGCCAGCTCGCGCCGTCTGACCTCCAAGCCTTGCCCGCGCTGGGTTTTCGCAGTGTGGTGTGCAACCGCCCCGATCATGAAGGCGGCCCCGAGCAACCCGAACACAGCGCCATGCAGCAGGCGGCCGAGGCGTTGGGGCTGCGTTTTGCTTATTTGCCGGTGCAGACCACCGGCGCAACCGCGGAACAGGCGCAACAACTGCGCGAGTTGCTGGCGGAGTTGCCCAAGCCGGTCTTGGCGTTTTGCCGCACGGGCAATCGGTCTTCAAAACTCTATGAGGCCGCGACCCAAGGCGCCCGTGAAGTGCGCCAGTTTGATGTGGTTGTGGTGGGCGGCGGCTCGGCCGGGCTGTCGGTGACGGCAAGTCTGTTGAAGCGCGACGCGTCTTTGCGCATCGCCGTGATCGAGCCCAATACCGAGCACTACTATCAGCCCGCGTGGACCCTCGTGGGCGGCGGTGCCTACGACGTGCGAGACACGGTGCGGCCCACCGGCGAGGTGATGCCCAAAGGGGCGCAGTGGGTGAAGGCGTCGCTGTGTGCGTTTGCGCCGCAGCGCAAGGTGGTGCTGCTCAGTGACGGCACAGAGCTGGGTTATCAGCAGTTGATTGTGTGCCCTGGCTTGCAACTGGCCTGGGAGAAAATCGAAGGCCTGGAAGAAACCCTCGGCAAACATGGCGTAACGTCCAATTACCGGCATGATCTGGCGCCCTACACCTGGGAGCTGGTGCGCTCGCTGCGTGGTGGCAAGGCGCTGTTCACGCAACCGGGGATGCCGATCAAGTGTGCTGGTGCGCCGCAAAAAGCGATGTATCTGTCGTGTGATTACTGGCGCAAGCAGGGCGTGCTGGCGTCGGTTTCGGTGGAGTTCAACCTGGCGGGTGCGGCGTTGTTTGGCGTCCCGACCTTTGTCCCGCCGTTGATGAAATACGTGGAAGCCTACAAGGCGCAATTGGCGTTCCAGTCCAATCTGGTCAAGGTTGACGGCCCGAACAAGACCGCCTGGTTTGATGTGACCGGTGCCGACGGGCAGGTCACGCGGGTCGAAAAGCGCTTCGACATGCTGCATGTCGTGCCGCCGCAACAAGCGCCGGACGTGATCCGTCGCAGCGAGCTGGCCGACAAGGCGGGGTGGTTTGAAACCGACCCGGCCACCTTGCAGCATCCGCGCTACCCCGAGATTTTTGCGGCGGGCGATGTGTGCGGCACCAGCAATGCCAAAACGGCGGCGGCAGCGCGCAAGCAAGTCGTGGTGGTGGCGGACAACCTGATTGCCTTGCGCCAGGGCCGTGCATTGCCCAAGCGTTATGACGGTTATGGCTCGTGCCCGCTGACGGTCGAAAAAGGCAAAGTGATTCTGGCCGAGTTCGGTTATGGCGGAAAACTCCTGCCAACCTTTCCGATGGATCCTACCGTGCCAAGACAGTCAGCCTGGTTCCTGAAGGCAACATTACTGCCCTGGTTCTACTGGCAAGGGATGCTCAAAGGGCGTGAATGGTTTACTGACTGCAAGCCGGACTGAGTTCAACCATGCTGATTATGATCTTGGGCGCGCTGGTGGGCTTGCTGTTGGGGCTGACTGGCGCGGGCGGCGGTATTTTGGCCATTCCGGCGTTGACCCTGGGCGTGGGCTGGACGCTGGTTGAGGCCACGCCCGTTGCGTTATTGGCGGTGGGTGTGGCGGCGTCGGTGGGCGCCATAGACGGGTTGCGCAAAGGCTTGGTGCGCTACAAGGCGGCCGCGCTGATGGCCAGCGCCGGCTGGCTGGCGTCACCGCTGGGGCTGCACTTGGCCAAGTTGCTGCCCGGTGCGGCACTGATGGCCTTGTTTGGTGGCGTGATGGTGTTTGTCTCGGCACGCATGTTTTTGAAAGCCCGGGCGGGCTGCCCGTCTGATGAAGACATGGAGCATAAAAACTGCCAGCTCAACCCGTCTACCGGGCACTTGAAGTGGGACCTGCGCTGTGCCACCACGTTGGCGTCGATCGGGGCCTCGGCGGGGTTGTTGACCGGGTTGCTGGGGGTGGGCGGTGGTTTTTTGATCGTCCCGGCGTTTCGCAAGTTCAGTGATGTGCCAATGCACGGGATTGTCGCCACGTCGCTGATGGTGGTGGCGCTGGTGTCTTTGGGCACCTTGGGGCATCTGGTGTATCAGGGCTTTAGCCTGTCGGAACAGGGCGTGCTGTTTATCAGCGCGACGCTGGCGGGAATGATCATCGGCCGCGTGCTGGCGCCGAAAATCTCGGGCCAGCGGATGCAACAGGGGTTTGCGGTGCTGTGTGCGGTGGTCAGCGTGTTGATGATCGGCAAAGTGTTGATGATGGTGCTGTGAGCCTTCGATCCCTCCCTTTTGTAGCCGCTGACGAGGCACGAAGGCTGCGATCGGCGGCGAAGCCGTCGTAAAAATGCGAGCGCTGCGCACTCGATCGCAGCCTTCGTGCCTCGGCAGCGACTACAGGGTTAAAGGGTTATGAGGTGCAGCACGCCCCCGACTCCAGGTCTTTGAGGATCGGGCAGTCGGGCCGGTGGTCGCCCTGGCAGCTTTCGACCAGCACTTGCAGGGTGTCACGCAGGCTGCTCAGTTCAACAATCTTTTGATTCAACGCCTCGATGTGTTGGCGCGCCAGGGCTTTTACGTCGCCGCTGGCGCGCTGGCGGTCTTGCCATAAGGTCAGCAGTTTGCCGACCTCTTCCAGTGAAAACCCCAGATCCCGCGAGCGCTTGATAAACGCCAGTGTGTGCAGGTCGTCGTCGCTGTACAGGCGATAACCGCTGTCGCTGCGGTGGGCGGGTTTGAGCAAGCCAATGGACTCGTAGTAACGAATCATTTTGGCGCTCAGGCCGCTGTGCTTGGCGGCCTGGCCGATATTCATGACAGTTGCCTCCTCACTCTAGATCGTCGGGTTTCCAGAACTTCAATAACAGTGCGTTGCTGACCACGCTGACGCTGGAGAATGCCATGGCCGCGCCCGCCAATACCGGGTTGAGGAAGCCAAAGGCGGCCAGCGGAATGCCGATCACGTTGTAGACAAACGCCCAGAACAAGTTCTGGCGGATTTTTGCATAGGTTTTACGGCTGATGTCCAGGGCGGCGGGCACCAGTCGCGGGTCGCCGCGCATCAGGGTAATGCCCGCAGCCTGCATGGCCACGTCGGTGCCGCCGCCCATGGCGATACCAATATCGGCAGCGGCCAGTGCCGGGGCGTCGTTGATGCCGTCGCCGACCATCGCCACCACGCCGTTTTTTTTCAGTTCGGCCACCGTGGCTGCCTTGTCGGCAGGCAAGACTTCGGCGTGCACGTCGGTAATGCCCAACGCTTGGGCGACCACACGGGCGCTGCCGCGGTTGTCGCCGGTCAGCAAGTGGCTGCTGATGTGGCGTGCGCTGAGTTGCTGGATCGCGGACTGCGCGCCGGTTTTAAGGGTGTCACCAAAGGCAAACAGGCCGAGCACGCGGGGCTCCGGGCTTTGTTCGATGAGCCACGACAGGGTGCGGCCTTCGTTCTCCCAAGCGGTTGCGGAGTCTGCCAGCGAACCTGGAGTGAGGCCCGTTTCGTCGAGCAAGCGGCGATTGCCCAAGGCCAGACGACGGCCTTCGAGTGTGCCGGCGATGCCGCGCCCGGTCAGGGACTGGCTGTCTGCTACATTCGGCACGTTTAAGTGCCGTGCGGCGCAGGCGTCGAGTACGGCCTTGGCCAAGGGGTGTTCGCTGCCACGCTGCAGGGCGCCTGCGGCTTGCAATAAGTGGGCTTCGTCACCGTCCAATGCAGCCAGGTGGGCGATTTGCGGGGTGCCGGAGGTGAGGGTGCCGGTTTTGTCGAAGACCACGGCGCTGACTTCGTGTGCACGTTCCAGCGCTTCGGCGTCTTTGATCAAAATCCCGAAGCGGGCGGCCACACCGGTCCCGGCCATGATCGCAGTAGGTGTCGCCAACCCCAGTGCACACGGGCAGGCGATAACCAGCACAGCCACGGCGTTGATCAGGGCCGTTTCAATGGGTGCGCCGTAGAGCCACCAGCCGAGCAGAGTGGCGAGGGCGATCAAGAGCACCACCGGGACGAACACCTGGCTGACTTTATCTACCAACTTCTGGATCGGCGCTTTACCGGCTTGCGCGTCTTCGACCAGGCGAATGATGCGTGCGAGGACGGTTTCGGTGCCCAGGGCCAAGGTTTTGATCACCAGGCGGCCTTCGCCATTGATCGCGCCGCCGGTGACTTTATCCCCAGACTGTTTCGGCACGGGCAGGCTTTCGCCGCTGATCAAGGCCTCGTCGGCGTGGCTTTGGCCTTCGACCACTTCGCCATCCACCGGAAAACGCTCGCCGGGTTTGACCAGCACCAGGTCATTGAGGCGCAGGTCACTGATGGCGACGTCTTGTTCCTGGCCATCGAGCACGCGCAGGGCGCGCTCCGGGCGCAGGGCTTCAAGGGCACGAATGGCGCTGGCGGTCTGGCGTTTGGCGCGGCTTTCGAGGTATTTGCCCAGCAGTACCAGCGCGATGACCACGGCCGAGGCTTCGAAGTACAGATGCGGTGTGGTGCCGGGCGCGGCGATGGCCCATTCGTACAGGCTCAGGCCGTAGCCCGCGCTGGTGCCGAGGGCGACCAGCAGGTCCATGTTGCCTGCGCCTGCTTTGACGGCTTTCCAGGCAGCGCGATAAAAGCGTGCGCCCAACACAAATTGCACCGGGGTGGCGAGTACGAACTGTGCCCAAGCGGGCAGCATCCAGTGAATCCCCAATGGCATCAGCAGCATCGGCAGAACCAACGGTAACGCCAGGACAATGGCCAGCACCAACGCCCAGCGTTCGCGCTGCAAGCGCTTGTGCTGATCGTCCTGCACGGCCTGCGGGTTGTTTGCCTGGTGCAGGCTGGCTGAATAGCCGGCCTGGTTAACCGCGTCGATCAGTCGGGCCGGGTCGACGTGCCCCAGCAGTTCAACGTGGGCCCGCTCGTTGGCCAGGTTGACGCTGACACGCTCGACGCCAGGGACTTTGCTGAGGGCTTTTTCAACGCGCCCTGAGCAGGACGCGCAGGTCATGCCGCCCACGTCCAGTTCCACGCTGTGGGTTGGAACGCTGTAACCCGCTTGCTGCACGGCGTCGACCAGTGCCGCCAGGCTGTCGGCCGGGGCCTGGATACGCGCCTGCTCAGTGGCCAGGTTGACGCTGACGCTTTGAACCCCCGGCACTTTGGCCAAGGCCTTTTCCACGCGGCCGGCGCAACTGGCACAGGTCATACCGTCAATCGGCAGATCGAATTGGGTGGGCACGAGCAGTCCTCCTTAAGAAGTTATCTGTCCATAGAATCGACCTTGACCCCGTGGCAAGGTCAAGGCCACTGCTGTGGGTTATTTCGTGGCGTGTGGTCAGTATTCCAACTTGGCGGGTTTGAGGTACATGCCATCCTTGCCCAGCGCGATCCGGTATTTGCGTACATCACCGGCTTTAAGCGTGAACTGCTGCGCAGGCGGCACCAGCATGCCGGGCAAGCACCCCGGCGCCTGACCGGGCAGCAGCTTGAGGCGAATGCCGACATTGCCGGCGGGCAAATTGAAAGACAGCGCCTGCTCTTGGAACAATCGCCCGGCCAATTGATCGTCGATGTACACCCCGACTTCGCAGCTGGTGGGGACTTCGAGGCGTTCGCGAGAAATGATCAAAACGCCGTAGTCTTGATCGGCATTGGCCCACAGCGGCAAGGCGGCCAGGGTTAAAAAACTGACTAGGCTCAAAGCGGACCCGCGCATGGCTCGGTACCCTGTTTTCAAATCAGAAGGCATTCAGCTTGGCCGAGCCAAGGTCAGATTGCCAGTGCACTCATGCAACGAGGGGCTTGACCTTGCCACGATGGCAAGGTGGAAGCTGTGGCCATCTCAACCAAAGGAGGCATGTCATGCAAACGTTTACAGTGGATGGAATGACCTGTGGTGGCTGTGTTCGCGGTGTGACCAACGCGATTCAGCGCCTTGATCCGCAGTCTAAAGTCGACGTGGACCTGAAGACCAAAACGGTGAAGGTCGAGAGCTCGTTGGCAGCAAAAGACATCGTCGGCGCGATTGAAGGTGCCGGTTTTGATGTGCCAGCCACGGCTTGACGCAGAAAAGCCTCGCGATCTTTTAAACGATTAAAAGATCGCGAGGCAAGCTCGCTCCTACAGGGGGTTTATTAGATAGCTCGCTAACTTAATGTTCATCGTCTGCAACCACAGCTAGACTGTCGTACCGCGCTAACCGCAGTACGATTTGGACAACTGATGAACGTTAGAACTCTCCTGATTCTCGGCGCGCTCAGCGCTTTTGGTCCCTTGGCGATCGATTTCTACTTGCCTGGGTTCCCGGCGATGGCGCTAGCCTTTGCCACCGATGAAACGCACATCCAGTTGACCCTTGCGGTGTATTTCCTGGGCTTGTCCATCGGCCAACTGGCGTACGGCCCGCTGGCTGACCGCTTCGGTCGTCGTGTGCCGCTGCTGGTGGGTGTGGGTCTGTTTACCCTGGGCTCTTTGGCTTGCGCGGTTGCGCCCACACTTGAATGGCTGATTGGTGCGCGTTTTGTCCAGGCGTTGGGCGGGTGTGCCGGGATGGTGCTGTCGCGTGCGATTGTCAGTGACAAGTGCGATGCGGTGGGCTCGGCCAAGGTGTTCTCGCAGCTCATGCTGGTGATGGGCCTGGCGCCGATTTTGGCGCCGATGCTCGGCGGCCTGCTGGTTAACGTCTACGGTTGGCAATCGATCTTTATCGCGCTGACCGGCTTCAGTGCACTGGTCGCCCTGGCGGTGGCATTGGGGTTGCCGGAAAGCCTGCCAGCCAACGTGCCGCGCCAACCGTTGTCGGGGGCGCTGCGCCAATACGGGCGCTTGCTCAAGGATCGCGAGTTCCTGGGGCATGCCCTGACGGGGGGGATCGCAATGGCCGGGATGTTTGCCTACATTGCGGGTTCACCTTTCGTCTTTATCAAACTATATGGCGTGCCTGCCGAACACTACGGCTGGTTGTTCGGCAGTAACGCGGCGGGCTTTATTTTGGTGGCGCAAGTGAACGCCCGGTTGCTGGCCAAGCGCCAACCGGCCTTTTTGCTGGCGCGTACGGTGTGGGTTTATCTGGCGGCAGGTGTGGCGTTGCTGGGTATTAGCGCACTGCACACCGAGCAATTGTGGCCGTTGTTGATTCCGCTGTTTATCTGCATCGCCAGTCTGGGCTGCATCATCCCCAACGCCTCTGCGTGTGCCATGAACGGGCAGGGCGCACGTGCGGGCAGTGCTTCGGCGATGCTGGGCTTTTTGCAGTTCAGTGTGGCCGCCGGTGCGGCGTCACTCGTGGGTGTTTTGCATGATGGCACGGCAATGCCCATGGCGATGGTGATCACCTTGTGCGGGGTGTTGGCCGTGACGATCGGCATGGCGACCCGCCGTGTGTATCAGGCGCGGATCGCCGCCGAGGAAACAGTCTGAATCACACTGCCATGGGTTCGGGCAGTTTGTGCGGGGCCTGCAAGCGCGATTTCAACGTATCCACAAAGGCTTTGGCCTCAGCCTTTGTGCGAAAGTTAACGGCTTGCTGGTCGATTTGAACCTGCCATTGGCAGTCAGGAGCTTTTGCTAACGCCTTTATCAGGATTTTCATTGCTGGCCTCCTTTGGTTGGCAAAGGCGGCCAGTGTATGCCTGAAAGCGCCGCAGAATATGACAGGCATCAAGTCTCTGACTGACGGTTAAAAATTGACCGTTTTAGTCCCCTTGTTGTGATCAGAACCCTTCAAGCACGATTTTGCCTTTGGCCTTGCCGCTTTCCAGCAGCGCGTGTGCGCGGCGCAGGTTGGCGGCGTTGATGGTGCCAAAGTGTTCGCCTACGGTGGTGCGCAAAGTGCCCGCGTCGATTAGTTCGGCTACCCGGTTGAGCAGGTCGTGTTGCGCAATCATGTCCGGGGTTTCGAACAGTGAGCGGGTGTACATGAATTCCCAGTGCAGCGACAGGCTCTTGCGTTTGAGCTTGGTGATGTCGAAAGTTTTCGGGTCGTCGATTAAAGCAAACTTGCCTTGTGGGGCGAGGGCTTCGACCAGTTGGTCGAGGTGCTGATCGGTTTGCGTCAGGCTGGCGACATGGGTTACCGCGTCGACGCCCTGAGCTTTGAGTGCTTCGCTCAATGGCTGGGTGTGGTCGATGACCACATCGGCGCCCAGTCCGCGAACCCAGGCTTGGGTCTCGGGGCGTGATGCAGTGCCGATCACCTTGAGGGCGGTCAACTGGCTGGCCAATTGAGTCAGGATCGAGCCGACCCCGCCTGCTGCGCCGACAATCAACAGGCTTTGCTGCTCATCGGTTTTGCCTTCTTTAATAGCCAGGCGTTCGAACAACAATTCCCAGGCGGTAATGGCGGTCAGCGGCAGTGCAGCGGCTTCAGCAAAACCCAGGCTTTTTGGCATGTGCCCGACAATTCGCTCATCGACAACGTGCAGCTCGCTGTTGCCGCCCGCCCGGGCGATAGAACCGGCGTAGAACACGTTGTCACCGACCTTGAACAGGCTGACGTCACTGCCGACCGCCTTGACCACACCGGCCACGTCCCAACCCAGCACTTTGGCGGCACCGCCCTCCGGCTGTGCGTTTTGGCGGACCTTGGTGTCCACCGGGTTGACCGAGATGGCTTTGACTTCAACCAACACGTCGCGCGGGCCGGCTACTGGCTCGGGCAGTTCGATGTCTTGCAGGGCGTTAGGGTCCTGGATCGGCAGCGACTGGTAATAGGCGATAGCTTTCATGGGGCATGTCCTGACAGTGAGTACGAAAAGTGAATCGATGATTAACCATTTCGCTGGGCGATAAAACCGGCTAAAACAGCAGTCTCTTTCAATGTTTTTTTGATAATGGTAGCGATGAATGCTGCGCTTCGATGACCTGCAACTGTTTGTGCGTGCTGCTGACTTGGGCAGTTTGTCGGCAGCAGCGCGGGTGATGGACTTGTCACCAGCGGTGGCCAGTGCAGCCCTCAAGCGGATCGAGGTGCAGTTAGGGGCTCGATTGTTGGCACGCTCCACACGCAGCCTGCGCCTGACGGCGGAGGGGCAGGGCTTTCTCGACTATGCGCGTACGGCCTTGAGCAGCCTGGATGAAGGGCGCCGCCTTTTAGCCCGTGGGCAAGATCAAGTGAGCGGGGTGTTGCAGCTATCAGCGCCGTCAGACTTTGGACGTAACCTGTTGTTGCCCTGGCTGGACGCGTTTCAGCGAGAACACCCGCAGTTGACCGTGCGTCTGTTGCTGGGTGACCGGATTGCCGATCTGTTTCGCCAGCCTGTGGATATCGCCTTGCGTTACGGTGAGCCGGAAGACTCCAGCCTGGTTGCGCTGCCGGTTGCCACCGACAACCGCCGCGTACTGTGTGCATCACCCGACTATTTGGCCCGCCGAGGCGAGCCGCGTCAGCTTGAACATTTGCTGCAACATAACTGCCTGCTGTACATGCTCGGGACGCGCGTGCATGACCATTGGCAATTTAACGACGGTAAGCGCGAGCTGGGTCTGACGGTGAGCGGTGACCGTTTCAGTGATGATGCCGATGTGGTGCGTTTGTGGGCGATTGCCGGGGCGGGGATTGCGTACAAGTCGTGGCTGGACGTGGCGCAGGATGTGACGGCGGGCAGGCTTAAGGTGTTATTGCCGGAATTGACCTGCGAACGCGCGCCATTGAATTTGCTGTGCGGGCATCGCGCTCAGTTGAGCAAACCGGTGAAGTTACTGCGCGACATGTTGATTGAGCGGTGTGCGGGGTTGGCGGGGCAGCGTAGTGCCCTGTAGGGCAAGATCAAAAGATCGCGAGCAAGCTCGCTCCTACAGGGCCGGGGTTGCCGGGTTTTTACGGTTTGATCAGGCGGGCGTCGAGGCTGTTTTGCGCCAGACGTTTGGCTTGGTCTTGGGTCATGCCCAGGTCGGTGTACAGCGCGTGGAAGTTCTCGGTCACGTAACCGCCGAAGTAGGCCGGGTCGTCGGAGTTGACGGTGACTTTCACGCCGCGCTCGAGCATGTCGAGAATGTTGTGTTGCGACATGTGATCGAACACGCACAGTTTGGTGTTGGACAGCGGGCAGACGGTCAGCGGGATTTGCTCGTCGATGATGCGTTGCATCAAGCGTTCGTCTTCAATCGCGCGTACGCCGTGGTCGATACGCTGGATTTTCAGCAGGTCGAGGGCTTCCCAAATGTATTCCGGCGGGCCTTCTTCGCCGGCGTGGGCCACGGTCAGAAAACCTTCGTGACGGGCACGGTCAAACACGCGCTGGAACTTGCTCGGCGGGTGGCCCATTTCTGAGCTGTCCAGGCCTACGGCGACAAATGCATCGCGAAATGGCAGTGCCTGGTCGAGGGTTTTTTGCGCTTCTTCTTCGCTCAAGTGGCGCAGGAAGCTCAGGATCAAGCCACTGGTGATCCCCAGTTGCTGTTCGCCGTCTTTGAGTGCAGCGGCGATGCCATTCAGTACCACTTCAAACGGCACGCCACGGTCGGTGTGGGTTTGCGGGTCGAAGAAGGGTTCGGTGTGAATAACGTTCTGAGCCTTGCAACGCAACAGGTAAGCCCAGGTCAGGTCGTAGAAATCCTGAGAGGTGCGCAGTACGTCCGCGCCTTTGTAGTAGAGGTCGAGAAACTCTTGCAGGTTGTTGAAGGCATAGGCCTTGCGCAAGGTTTCAACATCGTTCCAGGGGAGGGCGACTTTGTTGCGCTCGGCCAGCGAGAACAGCAACTCGGGCTCTAGAGAACCTTCAAGGTGCAGGTGCAGTTCTGCTTTAGGCAGGGCGTTCAGCCAGTCATACATAGTCGTTTTTCTCATCAGATCAGGTGCAGATGGCGGCATTCTACAGGCGTCGGACGACACAGCTTGTAAAAATGCCCCCGCCATTTGTCGCACCAACTGCGTTTGAGCGGCCGCTCCGACCCTTCTAATGACGTGCCTGTGAACTAAGGTGTAACGAAACGTTAGTGAGTTTTAGCAGTCTGTGACCTCACAACGTGTATTCGACTCTCGGCAAAAGGCCCGCAATGCTGACTTTATTGAAAGATGAAAAACTCCTCCTCCTGGCGGTGGTGATGGTCTGCGTGGCTTTCCCGCTGGAACATTGGTTATTGGGTAGTGGCCAGGCCACGGCGCTGATCGGGGGCTTTGTCCTGATTGCGGCGATTATCTGCGCTTCAATGCGGGTGGCGCATCACGCTGAGGTCCTGGCTGAAAAGGTCGGCGACCCTTATGGGACGATGATTCTTACGCTGTCTGCGGTGCTGGTAGAAGTGGTCATCCTGGCCATCATGATGAGTAACGAGCCGTCGCCAACACTGGTGCGTGACACGATTTATTCGGCGGTGATGCTCGATATCAACGGCATCCTCGGCTTGGCTGCGCTGATGGGCGGGATCAAACATGGCGAGCAGTCCTACAACGACGATTCGGCCCGCACGTACAGCGTGATGATTCTGACGGCCATGGGTGTGTCGATGGTGGTGCCGGAATTTATCCCCCAGGCCGACTGGAAAATTTACTCCGCCTTCACCATTGGCGCGATGGTGCTGCTGTATGCGGTGTTCTTGCGCATGCAAGTGGGGCCGCACAGTTACTTTTTCAGTTACAGCTACCCGGAGAAAAAAGGCCGCAAGCGTGAGCCAGAAGGGACGCCGACCAACGTAAAGCTGTCGATCGCCATTCTTGGCTTGGGCGTGATTGTGATCGGTGCGCTGGCGGAGGTGATGTCCAAGGCGCTGGACCTTGGCCTTGAGGGGACGGGCGCGCCGCCGGTGATGACGGCAATTGTGGTCGCAGCGATCTCGGCGGCACCGGAAATTCTGACGGCGCTGCGGGCCGCGCTGGCCAACCGCATGCAGTCGGTGGTGAATGTGGCCTTGGGCGCTTCGTTATCCACGGTGATTTTGACGGTGCCTGCCATGGAGGCGATGGCGCTGTATACCGGCCAGCCCTTTCAGATGGCGATGACTCCGGTGCAGACGGTGATGGTGGTGATCACGCTGGTGGTGTGTGCGATCAATTTGAATGACGGTGAGACCAATGCCATTGAGGGCATGACGCATTTCGTGTTGTTTGCCACGTTCATCATGCTGTCGCTGCTGGGGCTTTAAGCGATGGGCAGCCTGTGACGGCTGCCCTTCACACGGTTACCAGGGAATGGTCTGACCCTTGTAGTCGATATAGTGGTGACCGCCTTTACCGGCATACGCATAGAGCTGTTCGACGATGCCGCGGATGCTGGTGTCGACGTCAATGTCGCCGGTACCGCCGGTTAGATCGGTTTTGACGACGCCCGGGTGGATGGAGAGCACGGTTGGTCGCGGCTCCGGGAGTTGCGTCACAAAGGTGTTGGTCAATGAATTGAGCGCGGCCTTGCTGGCTTTGTAGAGTGCGAGATACGGGGCGTTGGGGTTGGTGATGCTGCCCAGTCTTGAACTCATGAATGCCAGAACGCCATTGTCCTTTTTGATACTGCCGACGAAGGCTTGAGCCACGTTAACGGGCGCCACGCTGTTGGTCAGGAACAATTGGCCAATATCAGCGAGGCTGGCGGCCCCGGAGGTTTGATCGTCCGGGCCTTTGATGCCGGCGTTAATAAAAACCAGGTCAAACACGTCTGCGTTCAAGCGTTGGTGCAGGGCGTTGATGGCTTGCAGGTTGTCGATGTCGAGTTGCTCGACCTGCACGTTATCCAGTTTTTTTAATGCCTCTGCGCGCTGAGGGTCACGAACGGTTGCGGTTACCTGCCAGCCGTCATGGGAAAGCGCTGTCACCAGTCCCAGACCCAGCCCACGTGAGGCGCCTACGATTAGTGCTTTTTTTGCTGCCATGAATTCGCCCTCTTTAGCGTTAAGGAAGTCACCGTTAGCTGTTTTTACGCCTTCCCTGTGCGAGTGCCCAGCGCTTGTGTGTGCTCTCATCAATTGGTGAGTAGGAACGATAGGCAGGCAGAGGTCAGGTGATGGTCTTGAATGAGTGTAATTGATTAAAAAACGCACAAGATTAAGTAAGCGTTATGGGGGCTGAATCGCCGGGGACTTTACACGGGTTATCCACAGGTTGTTCCACAGTATCTGTGCGCAACTTGAATGCACAGGTATAAGCACTGCATCCCTTTGTTCTAACCGCGATATGCAACGCTAAAGTATTGTTTTATCTGTGTTTTTCGTAAAGCGCTGCTGATTTGGATAAAAAACGTACAAATGGCTGAAAGGCCCGTAATAAAAGGGCTGTAGCCGTGTGTGCTCAGGTTATCCACAGTTGGGTGCACAGTGATTGTGGGCAAGTGGTGAGGCGCAGGTTATTACACGCTTACGCGTCGCTGTTTGAGGTGTCTCGGTGCAACAGGATTCTGCCGCGACTGATGCCGGCCAACTGTTGCTGCAGAGCTGGAATGTGCTCTTCGCCCAGCTCCAGCTGTAAATCAACTCCGTTGGCGGTAAAGGTTTCTTGGGTGAGCAGGCCATCTAGCTCTGCCAGACGCAGTTTTACCAAGGCCAGCTCACTGAAATGGCAGGTGCACTGCAGGGGGACGCGGCTGATGAGCGGGAGTTTCTCTGCCCCTTGCAGGCATTTGTTGGCACCACCGCCATAGGCGCGCGCGAGCCCGCCGGTGCCCAGTTGGATGCCGCCGTACCAACGGATAACCAGTACCACGACTTGATCGCAGTCTTGCGCCTCAATCGCCGACAGGATCGGCCGCCCTGCGGTGCCGCCGGGTTCGCCATCATCGCTGCTGCGGTATTGGGCGCCGAGTTTCCAAGCCCAGCAGTTGTGGGTGGCGTCGAGGTCGCTGTGTTGTTCGATGAAGTCTTGGGCTTGCTGGGCGCTGGTAATCGGAGCGGCCAGTGTGATGAAGCGGCTTTTGCGGATTTCTTCGCGGTATTCGCAAAGGCCGGTGAGGGTCGATGGCATGTGGTTTCCAAACATTGGCTGGAGGCTTGAAGCCGCCGTTTACGTTAGCGCGTCGCTTCCAGGCTCTCAAGGAAACTTTCCAGCACCAGGTGTGGCCGTCGGCCTTTGCGGGTGACCGAGGCGAGGCTTAAGTCATAAAAACGCGTTTTGGCTTTCAAGGCGCGCAGGCGGCCTTGTTGTACCCAGAAGCTGGCGTAGTGATCGGGCAGGTAGCCGATGTAGCGCCCGGTCAAAATCAAGAACGCCATGCCTTCTCGGTCCGATGCGCTGGCGGTGCAGTTGAGTGCCTGGTAGTGCGCCTGGATATCGGCTGGCAGGCGAAAGGTCGGAGCAATGGCGTCCTGGTCATTGAGGCGCTGGTCTTCCAGTTGCCGGTCATCGACATAAAACAGCGGGTGGCCGACGGCGCAGTAAAGCAGTGAGCGCTCGCTGTACAGCGGCTGATATTCGAGCCCGGAGAGTGCGCTGGCCTGGGGAACGACGCCTACATGAAGGCGGCCGTCGAGAACGCCTTGTTCCACTTCGTTGGGGGCGATCATACGAATGTGGATTTGCACGTCAGGTCCGCGTTCCTTGAGTTGTGCCAGCGCATGGGTGATACGCATGTGGGGCAGGGTGACCAGGTTGTCGGTGAGGCCAATGGTCAACTCACCGCGCAGGTGTTGGTGCAGGCCGTTGACCTCGGTACGAAAACTTTCCAGTGCGCCCAATAACTGCAGCACTGACTGATACACCTCGCGGCCTTCTTCTGTCAGGGAGAACCCGGCTCTACCTCGTTGGCACAGACGTAAACCGAGGCGTTGTTCGAGGTCGCTCATCTGTTGGCTGATGGCCGAGCGGCCAATCCCGAGCACGGTTTCTGCGGCTGAGAAACCACCGCATTCCACGACACTGCGAAAGATACGGAGCAATCGAATATCAAAGTCGCTGACTTGTGCCAGTGCATCGGGACGACGGGTGCTCATAGTTTAGTCCGGGCCTAACTAAAGGTTAGAAGAGTTGGATTTCATCGACTTTATAGCCGTGGCAATTTAGCTGCAACAACGCTTTCAATCCCACGCCGCTTTCTGCTTTGCGAGGTTTTGCCGATGAACATGCCCGAAAATGCCGAAATCTCAGTGACTAGCCAGCTCAAGCTGGATGCTCACTGGATGCCTTACACCGCTAACCGTAACTTCCATCGCGATCCACGCTTTATCGTCGGCGCGAAGGGTAGTTACCTGACGGATGATAAAGGTCGGCAAATCTACGATTCACTGTCAGGTCTGTGGACTTGTGGTGCTGGGCATACCCGCACAGAAATCCAAGAAGCAGTGGCCAAGCAACTGGGCACCCTCGATTATTCGCCTGCGTTCCAGTACGGGCACCCGCTGTCGTTCCAGTTGGCAGAGAAAATCACCTCGCTGACCCCAGGTAATCTGAACCATGTGTTTTTCACTGACTCGGGTTCTGAGTGTGCGGATACCGCGGTGAAGATGGTGCGGGCTTACTGGCGTTTGAAAGGCCAGTCGACCAAGACCAAGATGATTGGCCGTGCCCGTGGTTATCACGGGGTGAACATTGCCGGCACGAGCCTGGGCGGTGTGAACGGTAACCGTAAGCTGTTTGGCCAGGCGATGAGTGATGTTGATCACTTGCCACACACGCTGTTGGCGAGCAACGCGTTTTCACGCGGCATGCCGGAGCAGGGTGGTATTGCGCTGGCTGATGAGCTGCTCAAGCTGATCGAGTTGCATGACGCGTCGAATATCGCGGCGGTGTTTGTGGAGCCTATGGCAGGTTCGGCCGGTGTGCTGGTGCCGCCTCAGGGTTATCTGAAACGTCTGCGTGAAATCTGCGATCAACACAACATCCTGTTGGTGTTCGATGAGGTGATCACCGGGTTTGGTCGTACAGGCTCGATGTTTGGTGCTGACAGCTTCGGTGTAACTCCGGACTTGATGTGTATTGCCAAGCAAGTGACCAACGGCGCGATCCCAATGGGCGCGGTGATTGCCACCACTGAGATATATCAGACGTTCATGAATCAGCCGACGCCTGAATACGCGGTTGAATTCCCGCACGGTTATACCTATTCGGCTCACCCAGTGGCCTGTGCTGCGGGCCTGGCTGCGCTGGATCTGCTGCAAAAGGAAAACCTGGTGCAGAGCGTGGCTGAAGTCGCGCCGCACTTTGAGAATGCGATCCATGGTTTGAAGGGCGTGAAAAACGTCATCGATATTCGTAACTATGGCTTGGCGGGTGCCATTCAAATTGCCCCGCGTGATGGTGATGCAATTGTTCGTCCGTTTGATGCGGCGATGAAATTGTGGAAGGCGGGTTTCTACGTACGCTTTGGTGGCGACACGCTGCAGTTCGGCCCAACCTTTAATAGCAAGCCGCAAGACCTGGATCGTTTGTTCGATGCGGTCGGTGAAGCGTTGAACCAGATTGACTGATCCTTCTAACTAAAGAAGCGGTTTTGGGAATAGAGGCAGGCGCGCAGCGTTCGCGCCTGTGGACAACTTTTTGGAGCACCCATGAGCACCATTCAACATTTCATCAATGGCGAATTTCTGAGCGACTCTGGTCGTACCGCTGATGTGTATAACCCGTCGACCGGTAAAGTGATTCATCAAGTACCGCTGGCCAGCCGCGAAACCATTCAAAAAGCCATCGACTCAGCCAAGGCTGCTTTCCCGGCCTGGCGTAATACGCCACCGGCCAAGCGTGCTCAGGTGATGTTCCGCTTCAAGCAGTTGCTGGAGCAGAACGAAGCGCGCATCTCCCAGTTGATCAGCGAAGAACACGGCAAGACCCTGGAAGACGCTGCGGGTGAATTGAAGCGCGGGATTGAGAACGTTGAGTTTGCGTGCTCTGCGCCAGAAATCCTGAAGGGTGAATACAGCCGTAACGTAGGACCGAACATTGATGCATGGTCGGATTTCCAGCCGCTGGGTGTGGTTGCAGGCATTACGCCTTTCAACTTCCCGGCCATGGTTCCGCTGTGGATGTACCCGCTGGCGATTGTGTGCGGTAACTGTTTCATCCTCAAACCGTCGGAACGCGATCCAAGCTCGACCTTGTTTATTGCACAGTTGCTGCATGAAGCCGGTCTGCCCAAGGGCGTGCTGAGCGTGGTGCATGGTGACAAAGGCGCTGTGGATGCGTTGATTGAAGCGCCAGAAGTTAAAGCGCTGAGTTTTGTGGGTTCAACGCCGATTGCTGAATACATTTATGCCGAAGGCACCAAGCGCGGCAAACGTGTGCAGGCGCTGGGCGGGGCGAAGAACCACGCGGTGCTGATGCCGGATGCGGATCTGGATAACGCTGTGAGTGCGCTGATGGGGGCGGCTTACGGTTCTTGCGGCGAGCGTTGCATGGCCATTTCGGTTGCGGTGTGTGTTGGCGATCAGGTTGCTGATGCGTTGGTGGCCAAGCTGGTACCGCAAATCAAGGCGCTGAAAATCGGTGCAGGCACTTCGTGCGGTCTGGACATGGGGCCTTTGGTCTCGGGGCAGGCGCGTGACAAGGTCAGCGGCTATGTCGAGGATGGGGTTGCTGCCGGTGCTGAGCTGGTCGTCGATGGTCGCGGCTTGAGCGTCAAGGATCACGAAGATGGCTTCTTCCTGGGCGGCTGCCTGTTTGATCGTGTGACGCCGCAGATGCGCATCTATAAAGAAGAGATCTTTGGTCCAGTGCTGTGCATCGTGCGGGTTAATAGCCTGGAAGAGGCGATGCAACTGATCAACGATCACGAATACGGTAACGGTACCTGCATCTTCACGCGTGATGGTGAGGCGGCTCGCCTGTTCTGTGACGAGATCGAAGTGGGCATGGTCGGGGTGAACGTTCCGCTGCCAGTGCCTGTGGCTTATCACAGTTTTGGTGGTTGGAAGCGTTCTCTGTTCGGTGACCTGCATGCCTATGGCCCGGACGGTGTGCGGTTCTACACGCGCCGTAAGGCGATCACTCAGCGTTGGCCGCAACGTGCCAGCCATGAAGCGTCGCAGTTTGCATTCCCGAGTCTGTAATTTGAGTTGCAGCTGTAGATAGAAGAAGAGAGGCCAGCCGTTAGGCTGGCCTCTGCTTTTATGGCTTTTGGCGCGTTATGACAGAAATATGAATTTAAGGCTTGACTCAGATTATTAGCGGCCTATAATTCGCACCACTTCCGGCGCAGTCGAAATGGAAAACTCCTTGAATATCAACGAGTTGGATGATTTTGACGGTGTCAGCTTCAATTCATCGAAGCAGGAAATGAGGTGTTGACAGCAGCGTGTAACGCTGTAGAATTCGCCTCCCGCTAACG
>NZ_JBEOPQ010000053.1:0-37935 GCF_040310285.1 Pseudomonas sp. HY2-MNA-CIBAN-0224
GAGCTTGCCTCGCGATCTTTTGATCTTTTAAAGATCGCGAGGCAAGCTCGCTCCTACAGTTTTGATGTACAAGCCAAATTTCAGGCAAAAAAAAGCCCAAGTAGCTGATGGAAACTTGGGGCTTAAAAATGCATAAACCGTGGTAGGTGAACGCAGGGCGATAATACCCCAGTGTTACGACAGGTAACAAGAAATTTTGCGCGATTTTTCTCCGGGCGGTACTGACCCAAATCAATAAACGCTATTCGAAGCCGAACAATGCCCGTGGCGCTTCAACCAACAGTGCATGCCTGACCTGCGTCGAGCACTCCAGCGCGTCCAACTGTTGGACCACCGAGGTATAGCCGACACGCTCTTCGTGTTGCGTATGCGGCCAGTCGCTGCCCCACACCAACCGCTCTGGACCAAAGCTTTGCTGCAACAGGCGCAACGCCGCCCTGGCGAAATCGATGTTCTGTTGCTCAGTCCCGGCCAGTCGATAAATGCCCGAGACTTTCATCCACACCTGCCCGCCCTGCCCCAGTTCAAGCATCTGGCGAAAGCCCGGCTGTTCTAGCCCCAGCCGTGCATCCGGGCGACCGAAGTGATCGATGACCACCTTGATCCCGAACGGCTTGAGTTGCCGGAGCAAACCCGGCAAGTCTTCAACCTGACGGTGCAGTTCGATGTGCCAGCCTAACGCCGCGATATTGCCTAAAAATGCTTTCCAGACCGGCTGGTTAAAATCAGGCAATGCACAGCCCATCAGGTTCAAGCGTGCGCCCACCACGCCCTGGCCAGCTAGCTCACGCATCTGCGCCCGTTCAGTGCCGGGGTCCAGCACCACGACCCCGCGCAAGTGTTGCGGCGCTTGCTTGAGCGCCGCCAGCAGGTAGCGGTTGTCAGTGCCGAGAAAACTCGGCTGCACCAGCACGCCATGGCTGAAGCCATTGGCCTGCAATTGGCTCTGGTACTGCGCCAGAGTGGCGTCGTAGCCCGGGGTATAGCGCCGTGCGGCCGCCAGACTCAGTTCGCGACTGAACACATGAGCGTGGGAATCAATGCCGCTAATCGGCGTAAAGCGGGTATCAGGCATGTCGTTCATCTATCAAAAGTAATGGGTATCAGGCACGTGCGGTGTCGTTGCTGCTACCACTGGCCGGTTGCGCCTGGATGGGCGCTTCAAGGTTGCGGCCACGGGTTTCCGGCAGGCACAGGGCGGCAATCACTGCCACGCCATAGGCAATCCCGGCGTCGATACCAATCGCCGAGCCCAAGGACATGGATTCACTCATGTGCCCGACCAAAAACGGGAACACCGCCGACAACACGCGCCCGAAGTTGTAGCAAAAGCCGACACCGGCGCCGCGCACATCCGCCGGGTACAGTTCGTTGAACAGCGCCCCGAGGCTGGCCGGAATCCCCGCCGCGAAAAAGCCCAGCGGGAAGCCGAGGAACAGCATTTGCGTATTGCTCAGGGGCAGGAATACATAGCACTGCACGGTGATCACGCAGCACAGGGCGAACAGGATGATATTTTTGCGTCGCCCGATACGGTCGATCAAAAAGCCGCTGACCACGCAGCCGCACCAGAAGGCCGCAATGATCACCGCCAGATAACCGCCCGAGTTCAACACCGACAGGTTGCGCTCGGTTTTCAGGAAGGTCGGCAACCAGGTCATGACCGCGTGGTAGCCGCCGTGGGCACCGAGGCCCAACAGCCCGCCAAACAAGGTCACGCGCAGCAGTTCAGGGCGAAAAATACCCGACAGCGATTTGAAGAAGCTTGGCGGGATGGCGTTTTCTTTTTGCAGACGCTGAAAGCTGTCGGGCTCTTGCACGTTGCGACGTACCCAGATGATCAGCAGCGACGGCAGCAGCCCGACCAGGAACATCACTCGCCAGGCCATGTCTTGCGGCACCAGCGAATAGATCAGCGTAAACACCCCGACGGCCAGGCCCCAGCCTACGGCCCAGGCACTTTGCACGGTGCCCATGACCTTGCCGCGATAGTTCGGGTTAATGGTTTCGGCCATCAGCACCGCGCCCGCAGCCCACTCGCCGCCGATACCAAAGCCTTGCAGCGCCTTGACGATCAACAGTTGGTTGAAGCCGGTGACAAAAGCCGAGAGAAAGGTGAAGAACGAAAACCACAGGATCATCCACTGCAACGTGCGCACTCGCCCGTAGCGGTCGGACAACGTGCCGCCCACCCAGCCGCCGATGGCCGAGGTCACCAGGGTCACGCCGCTGATCAGGCCGGCGTCGCCCTTGGTCAAGGCGAAAGCGGCAATCAGTGCCGGAATCGCCAGACCAAACATTTGTACTTCCAAAGCGTCGAGCGACCAGCCACCGAAGCAGGCCCAGAACGTTTTGCGTTCCCGTGAAGTGATCTGACGATACCAACTGAACATGTTTTTTATCCTTATAAGTCAAACGCAAGGCGGCCGAATGCGGACCGTGCCGCCGTCAGGCCAGTCAAAAGCAACACACAAAAAAGCCCCCGGTCCGCAGGCAGCGGGCCGAAGGCCTGGGGTTAGCGGATGTCCACGCTGTAACGGAAGTGCTCGGCATGCCCGCGCGAGCGCCGCCATTCCAGCGGCGTACCGGCGTAATCACGGGCCAGGCGCTCAATCACCACCACCGGGCTGTTGACCGGCACTTGCAGCAGGCGCGCATACACGTCATTGACCGATTCGGCGGTCAGGGTCTCTTCCGCACGGGCGACGACCTGAGCGCAGACATCTTCATAGATCGGATAGAGCAACGGCCCCTGCTGGCTCAAGTCGAGCTGCAGCAAGGGCGCAAACAGTGCATGAGGCAGCCAGATTTCTTCGGCCAGCACTGGCTGCTCATCCAGCAAACGCACGCGCATGATACGAATGACCTGCGCATCGGCGGGCAACCCCAAGGCTTGAGCCACGGCCGAAGGCGCGGCGACCGGCTCTACTGAAAGGATGCGGCTCTGCGGCACCTGGCGCTCACCGGCAGCGGTTTGAAAACGGAAAAAACGAAACAGCGACGATTGAAACTGAGGCCGACGAATAAACGTCCCGCGACCTTGCTGGCGCTCCAGAATGCCCTCGCTGACCAGCGCATCAATGGCTTTGCGCACGGTGCCGGTTGAGAGCAGGTATTGCGCCGACAGCGCGGCCTCAGTCGGGATCGCCTCCCCCGGACGCCAGCGATTTTGCGCGATCTGCTCCGCCAAATGATCACGCAAGCGTTGGTACTGCGGCAGGCGGGTATCACCGGATAGAGAATTCATTGACCTTATTCACCTTGTTATCTAGTCATATATATGAATATGGCTGGCGAGTATTTCCCCGGACGGGTTGGCTGTCAAGCACCGAATAGCGGCGGGCGCTGTCAGGCACCCGCACGTTTGAAGCAGGGCTTATTCGAACACGGGGCGGAAGAAGCTGCGCTCGTAGCTGAGGATGCAACGGTTGTCTTCGGCCAGCTTGAACGCTGCGATGCATTCGGCATCGGTCTTGGAGCGCTCACGGTAGTCTTCGTAGGCGGTCAGGCTGGGGAAGGTAAACATCGCCAGGGCGATATTGTTGGCCCCTTCAGAAGGCAGGAAATAACCGTGATGGGTGCCGCCGAATTTCTCCACCAGCGGGATCCAGATGCGCGCATACGCTTCGAATTCTGCCAGCTGGTAGGGGTCGATCACATAACGCAGGTAACACGTAACCATTTCATCGTTCCTTTGAAGGGTAGAGTCTATTCAGCACGCCCATCGTGATAACCACCGCAGGGATCATCAGCAGCACGGGGTTGAAGGGTATCGGGATAAACAGCGTGATCAGCCATGCGATAAAAAAGCCTGCGGCGACCAGACCAAAAAGCCAGGTCGGGATCCGCTTTCCGAAGCGTTCACACGCCTGATTGAAACGCTTAAACCATTGCATCTAAACAACATCCTTGTGAATCGGCCCGCAGAATACGACAAAAACTGACGCTATCTATATTGATGAATCACATAACATTGTGGGAGCGGGCTTGCTCGCGATGGCAACACCTCGGCCATGCGGGTACACCGCATCAATCCAATCGCGAGCAAGCCCGCTCCCACCCTGCCTCTATTTGTGAATGGAGACAATCGTCGCTTTGCTGCCTTCCATGCGGAAGCTGAACGCCACGTTGTCACCCACCGCCAGCCCGGCCAATTGCGCATCGGTCACGGCAAAGCCCATGGTCATGGGCGGCCATTGCAAAGCCGGGACCGGGCCGTGGGCCAGGGTCACGGTGTGCCTGGCCGGATCAATCGCCTTGATCACGCCTTCGGCACTGGCAGCCGGTGCTTGCTGCCGGGCCTGCATGCCGTCCATTGGCATGCCCGACATGTCTTCTGCATGGGCCGCAACACTGAACGCGGCAACAAGGCTGGCTACGACGACGAGAGGGAATTTCATAGGGGGTTTCCTTGAGAAGGTTGGGTTTCAACAGGTAAATGGCGACGGCGCATCACGCGGTACGCCGCCGGGATAACAAACAGGGAAAGCAGAGGCGCGGTGAGCATGCCGCCGACCATGGGCGCCGCGATGCGGCTCATGATTTCACTGCCGGTGCCGCCGCCCAGCAAGATCGGCAACAGACCGGCAATGATCACGGCCACGGTCATCGCCTTGGGCCGCACGCGTTGCACGGCGCCTTCGCGAATGGCGCCAACCAGCCCTTGCTCGTCGACCTCGCCCGCCTGCTGGCGCTCGGCCCAGGCGTTCTTCAGGTACAGCAGCATGATCACGCCGAACTCGGCAGACACCCCGGCCAGGGCGATAAACCCGACTCCGGTGGCCACTGACAAGTTGAAGCCCAGCAGGTACAGAAACCACACGCCCCCCGTCAGGGCAAAAGGCAAAGTCGCCATAATCAACAGGGCTTCATCGAAACGGCTGAAGGTCAGGTACAGCAGCACAAAGATGATCAGTAAAGTCGCGGGCACGACCAGCTTGAGCCGTGCGTTGGCCCGCTCAAGGTATTCAAACTGCCCCGAGTAATTCACGCTCATGCCCGGCTGCAAGTGCACCTGCTCGCTGATGGCCTGGCGCAAATCCCTCACCACCGATGCCAAATCGCGGTCGCGTACGTCGATATACACCCAGCCCGAAGGCCGCGCGTTTTCACTTTTGAGCATCGGCGGGCCCTCGCTGATGCGCACAGTGGCCACGGTGCCGAGGGTGATCTGGCTGCCCTGCGGGGTGTAGATCGGCAACTGTTGCAGCGCACTCAGCGAGTCCCGCCAGGCACGCGGGTAACGCACATTGATGGGGAAGCGCGCCCGCCCTTCGATGGTTTCACCAACGTTTTCACCGCCAATGGCCCCGGCCACAATCGCCTGTACATCGGCAATGTTGAGCCCGTAACGGGCCGCTGCCCCACGGTCGATATCGACGTCAATGTAACGCCCGCCCGTGAGCCGTTCAGCCAGCACCGAGCTGACTCCCGGCAAGCCCTTGGCCACGCGTTCTATGGCTTGAGCAACGCTGTCGATTGCGGCCAGATCACCGCCGTTGACCTTGACCCCGATGGGGCTCTTGATCCCGGTGGCGAGCATGTCGAGGCGGTTGCGGATCGGCGGCACCCACAGGTTGGTCAGCCCCGGCACCCGCACCACACGGTCCAGTTCCTCCACCAGCTTTTTCGGGGTCATACCGGGACGCCATTGTTCGCGGGGCTTGAACGCGATGGTGGTTTCAAACATCTCCAACGGCGCCGGGTCGGTGGCGCTTTCGGCGCGACCGGCCTTGCCCGACACGTGGGCAACTTCCGGCACGGTCTTGATCAACCGGTCGGTGAGTTGCAGAAGTTGCGCGGCCTTTTGCGCCGACAACCCTGGCAGCGCTGACGGCATGTACAGCAAATCCCCTTCATCCAGTGGCGGCAGAAATTCCCCGCCCAGCCGCGACATCGGCCACAAGGCGCTGACGAACACCAGCAAGGCAACCGCCAGAGTGGTTTTCGGACGGCGCAATACCGCGTCCAGCGCCGGTTGATACAGCCGGATCAAACCACGGTTGAGCGGATTCTTTTTTTCGTCGGGGATGGGCCCGCGAATCCAGTAGCCCATCAGCACCGGCACCAAGGTCACCGACAACCCGGCAGCCGCGGCCATCGACCAGGTTTTGGTGAACGCCAGCGGGCCGAACAACCGCCCTTCCTGCGCCTCCAGGGTGAACACCGGGATAAACGACAAGGTGATGATCAGCAGGCAAAAGAACAACGCCGGCCCGACTTCCGTGGCGGCCTGGGTGATCACCTGCCAGTGCCGGGCACCCTTCAGTTCTTCACCGGGATGCGCGTGGTGCCAGGCTTCGATTTTTTTATGGGCGTTCTCGATCATCACCACCGCCGCATCGACCATGGCGCCGATGGCAATCGCGATACCGCCCAGCGACATGATGTTGGCGTTGATGCCCTGGTAGCGCATCACAATAAAGGCCATCAACACACCCACCGGCAGCGAGATGATCGCCACCAGCGATGAGCGCAGGTGCCACAGGAAGACCCCGCACACCAGCGCCACCACCAGGAACTCCTCCAGCAGCTTGTGGCTGAGGTTGTCCACCGCCCGATCAATCAACTGACTGCGGTCGTAGGTGGTGACGATCTCTACACCCGCGGGCAGGCTGGCTTTCAGCTCATCGAGCTTTTGCTTGACGGCAGCAATGGTCTCGCGAGCGTTTTTGCCGCTGCGCAGAATCACCACGCCGCCCACGGCCTCGCCTTGACCGTCGAGTTCTGAAATGCCCCGGCGCAATTCTGGTCCCAGCTGAATGTTTGCTACGTCCCCCAGCGTGACTGGTACCGCACCGACGCCAAGCTTGAGCGGGATTGCCCTGAAGTCCTCCAGGGTCTTGAGGTAGCCCGACGCCCGCACCATAAATTCGCTTTCAGCCATGGTCAGCACAGCGCCGCCGGTTTCCTGATTGGCCTTGCCGATGGCCTCAGTGACTTCAGCCTGAGTAATGCCCAACGCGGCCATTTTCAGGGGATCGAGTTGCACCTGATACTGCTTGACCATCCCGCCCACAGTCGCCACTTCCGCCACATTGGGCAGGGTTTTGAGTTCGAACTTGAGAAACCAGTCCTGCAGGGCGCGCAATTGTGCGAGGTCATGCTTGCCACTGCGGTCCACCAGCGAGTACTGATAAATCCAGCCCACCCCCGTGGCATCCGGGCCCAGCGCCGGTTTGGCGCTGGCGGGCAAGCGGCCTTGAATCTGGCTCAGGTACTCCAGCACCCGCGAGCGCGCCCAATACAGGTCGGTGCCGTCTTCAAACAACACATAGACAAAGCTGTCGCCAAAAAATGAATAGCCACGCACGGCCTTGGCGCCAGGCACCGAGAGCATGGTGGTGGTCAACGGGTAAGTGACCTGGTTTTCTACAATCTGCGGGGCTTGCCCAGGGTAAGGCGTGCGGATAATCACCTGCACATCGGACAAGTCCGGCAGGGCATCAATCGGCGTATTTTGCACCGACCAGATACCCCACGCCGTCACAAACAACGTCGCCAGCAACACCAGCATCCGGTTGCCGACAGACCAGCGAATCAGCGCGGCAATCATGGCTGGCTCCCGGTTGGCAGGTTTGGCGCCAGCGGCGTGACATCCAGCCCCTTGAGGCTGGCCTCGGAGTCAAGCAGGAACTGGCCTGAACTCACCACCTGCTGGCCTTCTTGCAGCCCTTGCAGGATCGCGGTCTGGCCGTCATTTTCAGGCCCGGTACGCACCTCAACCGGGCGGTAATGCCCGCCCTCCTCAGCCAGCATGACCAAGGCTTGATGGCCGGTACGAATCACTGCCTCGCTGGGCACCCACAGCACATGCTGATCGATGCTTTGCTGAAGGCTGACCTGCGCGGTCAACCCCGGTCGCAGCCGTGCATCAGGGTTGGCCAGCTCGACCCGCACCTGCAACGTGCGGCTGTCGGCGTTGGTTTGCGGCAGGATTGTGCTGACCGTGCCCTTGAACACTTCCCCGGCAAAGGCCGGTAAACGAGCCTCGACGGTTTGCCCCGGCGCAACGGCTGCGGCTTGCGCCTCGGGCACCGCCACGGTCAGCCAGACGCTGCCCAGTCCATTGACCTGGGCCAAGGTTTCACCTAGCGCCAAGGTCATGCCCTGACGCACGTTCAGGGTTTGCAGCACACCGCCCACCGGGCTGGTAACGGTCAACACCGGCTGCACCTTGCCACTGCGCTCGACCTGCGCAATCAATGCCGACGGCATCCCCGTAAGGCGCAGACGCTGACGCGCCGCCGCCAGCAGCGCGGAATCACCCACGCGCTTGAGCGCCAGAAACTCTTCCTGCGCCGCCGCCCATTCCGGCACCAGAACATCCGCCAGCGCAGCGTCGGATTTGAGCACATCACCGGGCGCAAGATTGTAAACGCGCTCGACAAAGCCCGGCGTGCGCGCCTGAATCACGGCCACATCACGCACATTGAACCCCAGCACCCCGGACGCCATGATACGGGTCGCCAACATGCCGCGACTGACCGTGGCCAGGCGCACACCGAGATTTTCGGTCTGCCCCGGATCAACCCGCAGCGTTTGCGCGTCGGCTTTATCGTCGGCGTACTGCGCCACCAATTGCATGTCCATAAAAGGCGACTTGCCCGGTTTATCGAACTTTTGCTGCGGGAACATCGGGTCATACCAGTACAGCGCCTTGGGCGCGCTGGCTGCCATTGACGGCGCCATGCCGGTGTCACGGGGTTGCCCCGCCCACCAGCCTGCTGCCACGCCCAACGCCAGCGCAGCGACTACCAGCCCGGTTACTTTGGTTTTATTAAATGTCATGTGCGCCTTCCCCATAAGCGAAATACAGACGGGCATTGACCGCTGCGCGCTGCTCTTCAACGTCCACCTGTTTGAGGCGGGCCTGGATCAACTCGCGACGTGCCGTGACCAGCGCATTCAGATCACCTTTGCCTGCGCGGTAACTGGCCATGCTCAACGCGACTTTCTCTTGGGCCAGCGGAATCAGGCTGTCCTGACCGCGTTGCACGGCGCGATTGAGGCGCTGAAAATCGGCCAGATCATCGTCCAGTTGCCGGGTGTGCTCGCGGGTCATGTCTTCGCGCTCGGCATCCAACTGGTCGAGGTCGGCTTGTCGGGCGGCAATCACCGGGTTTTGCCGGCGACCGGGAAATATCGGTAAATCCCAGGAAAACTGCACGCTCACCATGTCACCGAATTGCTGCCCACGGTGCTGGTAGTCGAGTTCCCAACTCCAGTCTGAATGCTTCTGGGCCTCGGCCTCATGAAGTTTGGCTTGCGCCTCGCGGGTCATGGGTTCAAAGGCGGCGAGCTGCGGATGGTGCTGCACGTTATGGGTGTACATCCCGCCTTCGACCGGCCATTCGGGCAAGCGCCCCAGCGGCGTATCGCTGCCCGCCGGGCCAATCCAGCGCTTGAGTGCGGCATGGGCCTGGGCACGCTGTTGCTGCAACTCATCCTGCTGCTCAGCCAACAATGCAGCTTCCTGTTTGGGGGTGACGGCATCAGAGGGTTGCGCGCGGCCGCCCGCAATCGCCGCACGCACGGCATCGCCAAACAGGCGGTTTTCAGCGTAGAAATCCTTAAACAGCGCGTCTTTGCGCTCAACTGAATAACTGTTGATCCACGCCAGCGCGGTGGCCTGACGCACATTCAGCCGCGCCACCCGGCGCTGGGCAATGGCGGTGTCCACGGCGGCATCGGCCACTTCAATGCGCGCCTTGCGCTTCTCGCTATTGGGCATGTCCTGACGGATGCCGACCATTTGCATGGTCATGAAATCGCGGTCCAGGCTGCCGCGATCGGGGCCGCCCACCGGGAAGTTCTGCACCCCCAGTACCAGTTTCGGGTCGGGTAATTCGCCCGCCGGGATCGCGGCACTGCTGGCCGCTTGCACGCTGGCGTTTTGGGCCGCCAGCGCAGGCGCCGTATTGTCGGCCAGGCGCAGCGCTTCATCGAGGGTCAGACCACCCGCGAAACTCGGCCACGCCAGCACACTTGCCACCAGGCCGACGCATACGCGCAAGCCCGTGCCAAAGCACATGGGTTTCATGTTTTAGATTCCTGTGAAGATCCCGTGCACGCCGCAAACACAGCGCACAACTGTGCCTCGCGCTAATGCGCAAGACGGTTCAAAGAGGGACAGGAATCAAACCCGTGGCGGGCGCCACACCCCGGACGGGGCGGAGGTGGGTACGGCATCGCTGAACAGCGCCAGCGTGAGCGGATTGGGCAAGGAAAGTGCGGGCTTGATGACCGAAATTTGCAACATCGTCCCGGTTTTGCATTCCTGCCCGGGTTTGCACGACTTGCCATGTTCGGATGGCGCCTTGCTGTCGTCGCAGCAGTCCATGCCCATGTCGTTCATCATTTTCATGCCCAGCACTTGCATGGGGCACGGGTCTGCCGGTGCCTGCACACCCGCCATCCCACTCAAGGGAAGCGCGAGGCTCAGGACAAAAACAAGGCAAAGCCGCAGATAACGTTTCATGGGGCGCGAGTTTAATCGTTAAAAATGACGGTTACAATTAGCCGACTCTCGCTATCAGAGCGTGCTGGAATTAAGCGCAGATTATGTTCAGCGTTTTATTCGGTAGGCGCGAGCCGCTTAATAATTACGGATAAATATCGATTAACGAAAACGGTTTCGCTAAGCTGCACACAGTCCACATCCACCCTTAACCTTCGGCGGTGAGCGCATGATCGAAGTTACTGAAGTTTCCATTGCCCAACTGCGTGAAGCGCTCGATTCGGGTCAGACCACCGCGGTTGAGCTGGTCAAGTCGTACCTTGCACGCATCGAGGCCTATGACGGCCCGCAAACGCCGACCGCGCTGAACGCGCTGGTGGTGCGCAACCCCGAAGCCCTTAAAGAAGCAGAAGCGTCGGACGCCCGTCGCGCCAAGGGTGAAACCCTCGGCCCGCTGGACGGGATCCCCTATACCGCCAAGGACAGTTACCTGGTCAAGGGCCTGACAGCCGCGTCCGGCAGCCCGGCCTTTAAAGACCTGATCGCTTATCGCGATGCGTTCACCATTGAGCGTTTGCGCGCCGCCGGGGCCATTTGCCTGGGCAAAACCAACATGCCGCCCATGGCCAACGGCGGCATGCAACGCGGCGTGTATGGCCGCGCCGAAAGCCCGTACAACGCTGACTACCTGACTGCGCCCTTCGCCTCCGGCTCGTCCAATGGTGCTGGCACGGCCACCGCTGCGAGTTTCTCGGCGTTTGGGCTGGCCGAAGAAACCTGGTCCAGCGGGCGCGGTCCGGCGTCCAACAACGGCCTGTGCGCGTACACGCCATCTCGCGGAGTGATTTCAGTGCGCGGTAACTGGCCGCTGACGCCAACCATGGACGTGGTCGTGCCCTATGCCAGGACCATGGCCGACCTGCTACAGGTGCTCGACGTGGTGGTTGCCGAAGACCCGGACACCCGTGGCGACCTGTGGCGCATGCAGCCCTGGGTGCCGCTGCCAAGTGTTGAATCCGTGCGCCCGGCGTCGTACCTGGATTTGGCCGCCAGCGCTGAATCCCTGGCCGGCAAGCGCTTTGGCGTGCCGCGCATGTACATCAATGCCGACCCGCTGGCCGGCACCGCAGAAAACCCCGGCATCGGCGGCCCGACCGGGCAGCGCATCATCACCCGTGCTTCGGTCATCAACCTGTGGCAAGCCGCGCGCCAGGCCCTTGAGGCCAAGGGCGCCGAAGTGATCGAGGTCGACTTCCCGCTGGTGTCCAATTGCGAAGGCGACCGTCCGGGCGCGCCAACCGTGTTCACCCGCGGGCTGGTGTCCAAGGAGTTCATGCACGACGAATTGTGGGAGCTGTCAGCCTGGGCCTTCGATGACTTCCTGCGTGCCAACGGCGACCCGAAACTCAACCGCTTGGCCGACGTGGATGGCCCGCAGATTTTCCCGCACGATCCGGGCACTCTGCCCAACCGCGAAGATGAACTGGCTGCGGGCATGGATGAGTACGTGCGCATGGCCCAGCGCGGGATCACCCCGTGGGACCAGATCGCGAGTTTGCCGGACGGCCTGCGCGGTCTGGAACAGACCCGCAAAATCGACCTTGAACAATGGATGGATGACCTGGGCCTGGATGCCGTGCTGTTCCCGACTGTCGCCGATGTAGGCCCGGCCGACGCCGATGTCAATCCGGCATCGGCCGACATTGCCTGGAGCAACGGCGTGTGGGTCGCCAATGGCAACCTGGCGATCCGTCATTTGGGTGTGCCGACCGTCACCGTACCGATGGGTGTGATGGCAGACATCGGCATGCCGGTGGGCCTGACCTTTGCCGGGCGCGCTTACGACGATTCGGCGTTGCTGAGCATTGCCTCGGCGTTTGAAGCGCTGGGCAGCAAACGCCAGATCCCGCCCCGCACCCCGCCGCTGAATACCGCCCTGTGGGCATGAGTTTGCTCGCGATCTGTTGTCAAAGATCGCGAGCACGATCATTACAGATTGCTAATACTTCAGTGGTTATAAGCCCGCTCGTTATGCTCGGCCAGATCCAGCCCCAGCTCTTCCACGGCATCATCGGCACGTAAACCCATCACGCGGTCGATGATTTTCAGAATTACCCAACTGGCGGCAAAGCAATACACCGTGGTCAGCAGTACGCCCTTGATCTGCGCCATCACTTGCGCGCCCATGCTCACGCCGTCCACCAGACCACCCAACGACGGCACACAGAACACCCCGGTCAGCACCGCACCGATCATCCCGCCAATGCCATGCAGGCCGAATACGTCCAGGCTGTCGTCATAACCGATACGGCGCTTGAGCACGGTGACGCTCAGGTAGCAGAACACCCCGCACAACAAGCCGATGGCCAGCGCACCGCCGACGCCGACATAAGCACACGCCGGGGTAATACCCACCAGCCCGGCCAGTGCACCGCAGGCCAAGCCTTGAGCACTGGGTTTGCCGACCTTGAACCACTCGGTAAACATCCAGCCCAGAATGCCTGCGCATGCGCCCAACTGGGTGTTGAGCATCACCATGCCGGACAACCCGCTCAAGCCGCCGCCCGAACCGATATTGAATCCAAACCAGCCGACCCACAGCATCGCCGCACCGGCCATGGTCAGGCTCAGGTTATGCGCGGGCATCGGGGTGTTCTGGTAGCCCTTGCGTTTGCCCAGAATCAGGCAGGCGGCCAAGGCGACTACCCCGGCATTGATGTGCACCGCCGTACCACCGGCATAATCCAGCACGCCCCAGTTATGCATCAATGCACCGGGCCCGCCCCAGACCATGTGCGCCACCGGGGCATACACCAGGGTGAACCACACCGCCATGAACAGCAGCGCCGCCGAGAACTTCATGCGCTCGGCAAAGGCACCGGCGATCAGCGCCGGGGTGATGATGGCGAAGGTCATCTGGAAGGTCACGTACACCCCTTCCGGGATGTCGCCCACCAGGCTGTCGGCGTTAATGCCTTTCAAAAAGGCTTGCCCCAGGCCGCCGACAAAACTGTTGAAGGTCACCTGCCCCTCCACCATGCCCGCGGTATCCACCACCATGCTGTAGCCATAGATCACCCACAGCACGCCCACCACCCCGGCAATCCCGAAGCATTGGGTAAACAGTGAAAGCATGTTCTTGGCCCGCACCAGACCGCCATAAAACAGCGCCAGGCCGGGCAGGCACATAAACAACACGAGAGCGGCAGCGGTGATCATCCAGGCGGTGCTGCCGGTGTTCAAGACGGGGGCATCGGCGGCCTGAGCCAGCGGTGCCAACAGCATGGCTGTACACACCATCAGTAGTGATTTGCCGAGAGGGCGATTGACCATGTTCAAAGCTCCTGCAAAAGAACGTTCGAAATTGTAGGAGCGAGCTTGTCTCGCGATCATTTAAAAGATCAAAAGATCGCGAGACAAGCTCGCTCCTACGAGGTGGGGTCTATCAGTAGCCGGAGCCCGGTACCCAACTGGTGCCCGCCAACGGCACGCGGGCCATGGCGGCCGACTCCACGGTCAGGGCGACCAGGTCTTCGGGGTCAAGGTTGTGCAGGTGCGATTTGCCACAGGCCCGGGCCATGGTCTGGGCTTCCAGCACCATCACGCGCAGGTAGTTGGCCAAACGCCGACCGCCTTCGACCGGGTCCAGACGCTTGGACAGTTCCGGGTCTTGAGTGGTGATCCCGGCGGGGTCGCGGCCGTTCTGCCAGTCGTCGTAGTAACCCGCTGCCGAACCGATTTTCTTCAGCTCAGCGTCCAGCCGCGGATGGTTGTCACCCAGAGCGATCAAGGCTGCCGTGCCAATGGCCACGGCGTCTGCCCCCAGAGCCATGGCTTTAGCCACGTCGGCGCCATTGCGGATGCCGCCCGAGACAATCAACTGCACTTTGCGGTGCATGCCCATCTCTTGCAGGGCCTGAACCGCTTGCGGGATGGCCGACAAAATCGGGATGCCGACGTGTTCGATAAACACTTCCTGAGTGGCCGCCGTGCCGCCTTGCATGCCGTCAAGCACGATCACGTCGGCCCCGGCTTTGACTGCCAGTTTGACGTCGTAGTACGGACGGCTGGCGCCGATTTTTACGTAGATGGGTTTTTCCCAGTCGGTGATTTCCCGCAGTTCGGCAATTTTGATCGCCAGGTCGTCCGGGCCGGTCCAGTCCGGGTGACGGCAGGCGCTGCGTTGATCGACGCCAATCGGCAAGGTGCGCATCCCGGCCACCCGCTCAGTGACTTTCATCCCCAGCAGCATGCCGCCACCGCCCGGTTTGGCGCCCTGCCCGAGGACAATTTCAATCGCGTCGGCCTTGCGCAAATCGTCCGGGTTCATGCCGTAGCGAGACGGCAAATACTGATACACCAGATGCTGCGACTGGCCACGCTCTTCCGGGGTCATGCCGCCGTCGCCGGTGGTGGTACTGGTCCCGGCGATGGTCGCGCCTCGGCCCAGGGCTTCCTTGGCATTGGCGGATAAAGCACCGAAACTCATCCCGGCGATGGTAACCGGAATTTTCAGGTGAATCGGCTTCTTCGCGAAGCGGTTGCCGAGGATCACATCGGTGCCGCACTTCTCGCGATAGCCTTCCAGCGGGTAGCGCGAGACGCTGGCGCCGAGCAGCAACAAGTCATCAAAATGCGGCAGTTTGCGTTTGGTGCCACCGCCACGAATATCGTAGATACCGGTTTCGGCCGCGCGCTGGATCTCCTGAATGGTCAGGCGATCGAAGGTGGCCGATTCGCGCAGTACCGGCGTGGTGGGCGTTGGGTTAGTGGAATCGCTCATGGGGTTCTCCTCGCGCGGATCAGTACGCGGACGCGTTATCGACTTTGAAGTTGTACAGCTGACGGGCCGAGCCATAGCGCTTGAACTCGGCGGCTTTGTGCGCAAAACCGGCTACATCCAGCAGCCCTTGCAGCTCTTGCAGATGCTCGGCGCGCATCTCTTTTTCAACACAGTCCGACCCCAGCGACTCGACGCTGCCGCGCACATAGATGTGGGTTTCGTACAGCGAGTCGCCCAGCGCATCACCGGCATTGCCGCACACCACCAGACGCCCGGCCTGGCCCATAAAACAGCTCATGTGGCCAATGCTGCCGCCGACCACAATGTCGATGCCTTTCATGGAGATCCCGCAGCGCGCCCCGGCATCGCCTTCAATCACCAGCAAGCCGCCATGGGCAGTGGCCCCGGCCGCCTGCGACGCGCTGCCTTTGACCCGCACCACGCCCGACATCATGTTTTCGGCGCAGCCCACGCCGACGTTGCCGTGCACCGTGATCGTCGCCTGCTGGTTCATGCCCGCGCAGTAGTAACCGGCGTGGCCTTCAATATCGATGGACACGGCCTGATTCACGCCCACCGCGAGGTTGTGCTTGCCGTTGGAGTGCGTCACCCGCCATTCGGCGTCGATAACGTTATGAACCTGGTCGTGCAGCGCCTGATTGAGTTCGCGCACGCTGGCAGTGGAAAGATCGATGGTTTTCATGTGTGCGCTCCTTAAGCTGACTCGCGTTCCCAGATGTACAACGTGGCCGGTGCCGGTTCCCAGATCCGTGCGTGTTCAATGCCCGGCAGGCTCGACAGCGCCTGATACTCAGAAGCCATGGCCACGTAATCGTCGGTTTCGGCCAAAATCGCCGGCTTGCAGGCAATCGGATCGCGGATCACCGCAAAACCGTTACGGGTGCCGATGGCGAAGGTGTAGAAACCGTCGAGGTCTTCCAGCGCGTGGTCCAGCGCATCTTTCAGCGAGTCGCCCTGTTGCAGGCGCCAGGTCAGATAACCGGCCGCGACTTCAGTGTCGTTATCGGTTTCGAAATGAATCCCTTCGCGCTTGAGCTCCTGACGCAGGCGGAAGTGATTGGACAGCGAGCCGTTGTGCACCAGGCACAAGTCGGCGCCGGTCGAAAACGGGTGGCTGCCTTCCATGGTCACCGCACTTTCAGTGGCCATGCGGGTGTGGCCGATGATGTGGCTGCCCTGCATGCCGGCCAGGCCGAAGCGCCGGGAAATGTCCTCAGGCAGGCCCATGCCCTTAAGGATCTCGATGCTCTGCCCGGCGCTCATGATGCGCACCGTCGGCGCCAGCTCAGCCAGTGCGGCACGCACTGATGCCTCATCGGCATTGACCTTGAGCACCGCAGCGCTGGCGTTCTGGAACCAGTCCAGCGAGCAGCCCAGGCGCCCTTCCAGCGCGCCCATCAAATTGTTCCAGTCAAAGCTTTCAGTGGTTGCCTGCAACGTCAATTTGACCCAGCCTGCCGCCACTTCGTCGCCGTAGATAGCAAAGCCGGCACTGTCCGGACCGCGATCCGTCATGGCCTGCAACATGGGTTCAAACAACGTGCCGAGCCGGGCTTCCAGCTGCGGGTTTTTCAGATACAGACCTACGATTCCACACATAAGAGCAGTCCTCAGGTTGTTCGGGAGCGGCTGTGCCGCCAGACATAATCAGAAGAATTCGGTGTAACGCTTGATTTCCCAGTCGGAGACGTGGCGGCTGTACTCCACCCACTCCATGCGTTTGAGCTTGATAAACTCGCCAACGATTTGCGGGCCGAGCACCTCGGCAAACAGCGGGTCGGCTTGCAACGCGTCACAGGCTTCCTTGAGCGATTGCGGCAAGGTTTTGATGCCACGGGCGGCAATTTCTTCGAGGCTCAGGCTGTAGAGGTTTTCGTTGCAGACATGGTCGATTTCCAGTTGGCGATCGATGCCGTCGAGCCCGGCCGCGATGATCGCTGCGCTGACCAGATACGGGTTGCACCCGGCATCTGGCAGGCGAAATTCCAGACGCCCGTAAGGCACGCGGACCATGGCTGAACGGTTGTTGGCACCGAAGGCGATAAAGGCCGGTGCCCAGGTGGCGCCGGACAAGGACTGCCCCACCACCAGGCGCTTGTACGAGTTGACAGTCGGCGCAGCGAAGGCACACAGGGCCGGGCCGTGGGCGAGCAGACCGGCAGCAAAGTGATAAGCCATTTTCGACAGGCCCATGCCGCTGGGATCACTGGCGTCACGGAACAGGTTTTTGTTCTCGGCGCTGCTGATCGACAGGTGAAAGTGCATGCCGTTGCCCGCCCGTTTGGGGTCTGGCTTGGGCATGAATGAGCAAATCATGCCCAGGTCATTGGCGATCTCACCGGCCGCCATGCGAAAAAACGTGAAGCGGTCGGCGGAGGTCAGTGCATCGCTGTAGGTGTAATTGATCTCGAATTGGCCGTTGGCGTCTTCGTGGTCAATTTGGTAGACCTCAAAGTCCACTGCTTGCAGGGCTTCGGTGAGTTTTTCCAGAAACTCTCTTGAGCGCGACAGGCCTTTGTAGTCGTAGCAAGGCTTGTCGAGGTTGTCGCTGGGGTCGACCAGTTGCAGCGTGCCCTGTTCGTCACGGCGCATCAGGTTGAACTCAGGCTCCAGCCCGGTATTGAGGGTCCAGCCCTTGTCCGCCAGGCGCTGAACCTGTTGCTGCAACACATAACGGCTGTCGTAAGGGTGCGGCTTGCCATCCACATGCCCCACGCACACCACTCGCCCGTAACCTGGCTGCCAGGGCACCGGGGTCAGGGTCGACAAATCGCCACGGGCCATAAAATCCGCGCCGTGGGGCTCCATGCCCATGCCACAAATGGCAAAACCGGCGAACCCGGCGCCCTCTTCGGCGACGGTCTTGAGGCCACAAATCGGCACCGACTTGGTTTTCGCCGCACCGTGAATATCGACAAACTGCGCAAGCACGTACTTGATCCCGTGCTTATCGATGATGCGCTGGGTTTCTGCTGGCAGCATTACTCGTCACTCCTGGCGAAAGGCAAAACAGTGAGGGTTGGCCTTAACCGTCTTTTTATTCCTAAAAAGAAAGTTAGTTTCCCAATAGGAATGCAAAGCCCTTGCCAGAGTTGTCAGCGCTGCGTCAAAACGCCTCCAGGTACGTTTTCGTGCTGTCTATATGGGAAAAATCTTTTCCCAGTGGGAATATGGCCAATGATCCGCTAGCCTGTAGTCAGCTTTTTGCACTTTCTCAGTGCGAAACTATTATTACTGAACGGAAAGTGTGCAGGACTGAATGACGATGCCAACCGAACCCGCTCCACGGCTCAAGCTTGAGCAATACTTGGGCATGCAGATAAAGCGCCAACGTCAGGCTCAGGATTTGAAGTTGTCCGACGTGGCCAAAATTGCCGATATCAGCCAGGGCATGTTGAGCAAAATCGAAAACGCCCAGGTCTCTACCAGCCTCGATACCTTGAGCCGCCTGTGCGACGTGCTCGGCTTGCCGATGTCCAAGCTGTTCAGTGAATACGATCAGCAGGACGGCAGCGCGCTGCTGGTCAAGGCCGACCAGGGCATGGAAGTGGTGCGCCGGGGCACCGAGAAAGGCCATACCTATCACTTGCTCAACCACACACGCGGCCCGAAAAAGAGTTTTGAGGCGTACATGGTGAGCATGGACGACGCCAGCGAAGAGTTCCCGACCTTCGCCCATCCGGGCACCGAGTTTTTACATTTGCTGGAAGGCGAATTGATTTATCGCCACGGCAACCAGTTGTACCGCATGCAGGCGGGCGATAGCCTGACCTTCGAAGGCGACATTCCCCACGGGCCAGAACAACTGGTGCAAGTCCCGATTCGTTTGTTGTCGATCATGAACTACGGCAACGACAAGGAATAAGCTCTTTCTCCTCGCGATCTTTTTTGAAGATCAAAAGATCGCGAGGCTAGCTCGCTCCTACAGAAGCGTATCTTTTCCCCGCATAAAATTCCTGTCAGTTAAAAAACTTTCTTAAAACCTCTGGACGTGGCGCGGGCATTCCCCTATAAAGCCAACATTCAGGAATATTTTATTCCCCCTAAGAAAGTACGTTCCACCTCGAGAACGGCTGTGCTGATGTCTTTTTTCGCCCTGCGATGAGCTGCCACTACCTTCCCGAGGATGTGTCATGCAACACGAAAAAAACCATTTCATCATCAAGGTCACGTGTCCGGCGGTGTCTGGCATCGTTGCTGCCGTGACCACGTTTCTGGCGGACAACGGTTGCTACATCGGGGAGATGGCGCAATTTGACGATGAGTTCAGCGGGCGCTTTTTCATGCGGGCCGTGTTTCGCTTCAACGATGAGCAGGCCGCTGACCTTCAGCAGATCAAAGACGGGTTCAGTGACGTTGCCGCCGCCTTCGACATGACCTGGGAACTCCACGACACCCGCCAGCCAATGCGTGTGTTGCTGATGGTGAGCAAGTACGACCATTGCCTGGGTGACTTGCTGTACCGCTACCACAAGGGCGAGGTCGACATGACCATCACCGCCATTGTTTCCAACCACCTCGACCTGCGGCCTATGGCTGAGCGCGAGGGTATCCGCTTCATTTACCTGCCCGTCAACAAAGACACCAAGGCCCGGCAAGAAGCCGAACTGATGAAAATCGTCGACGACACCGGCACCGAGCTGGTGGTGTTGGCGCGTTACATGCAGATCCTCTCCGACGACCTGTGCCAACAGCTGTCAGGCAGGGCGATCAATATCCACCATTCGTTCCTGCCCGGATTCAAGGGCGCCAAGCCGTATCACCAGGCCTGGCAACGCGGAGTAAAGCTGATCGGTGCCACTGCGCATTACGTGACCAGCGACCTGGACGAGGGGCCGATCATTGAGCAGCAAGTGCAACGGGTCGATCACGCCCATTTGCCGGAAGATCTGGTGGCAATCGGGCGCGACACCGAAACCGTGGCGCTGTCCAGGGCGGTCAAGTACCACCTTGAACATCGGGTGTTTCTCAACCAGGACAGAACGGTGATTTTCCGGTGAATACGCCCCTTTTGATTGACGGTAAAGCCGCCGCCACACGCGTGTTGCAGCAAGTGCGCGAAGACGTGGCCAGCCTCTACGAGCAGGCCATTGAGCCCACCCTGGCGGTGATTCTGGTGGGCAACGACCCGGCCAGTCAGGTGTATGTGCGCAACAAGGTCCTGCGCGCCGAAGAGGTCGGTATTCGTTCGCTGGAACATCGCCTGCCGAGCGATACAGAGACTGAACACTTGCTGCAGTTGATCGCCAGCTTGAATGCCGACCGTTCGGTTCACGGTGTGTTGCTGCAACTGCCCTTGCCCGCGCATATCGACGAACTACGCGCCCTGCAGGCCATCAGCCCGGACAAGGACGTCGACGGTTTCCACAGTGACAACGTCGGCGGACTGAGCCAGGGCCGCGCGGTGCTGGCGCCCTGTACACCCAGCGGCTGCCTGTATTTGCTCAAGCAGGCTTGCGGTGATTTGCGCGGCAAGCACGCGGTGGTGATTGGCCGCTCGAACATCGTCGGTAAACCCATGGCCGCCCTGCTGCTGCAAGCCGACTGTTCGGTGACCGTGCTCCACTCACGCAGCCAGGACCCGCAAGCGCTGTGCCGCCAGGCCGACATTGTGATCGCCGCCGTGGGCCGCCCGCGCCTGATTGACGCCGGATGGCTCAAGCCCGGCGCCGTGGTGATTGATGTCGGCATCAACCGCATCGATGACAACGGACGCAGCCGCCTAGTCGGCGATGTGGATTTTGACAGCGCACTGACCCGCGTCGCGGCCATCACCCCGGTGCCCGGCGGTGTCGGCCCGATGACCATCGCTTTTCTGATGAAAAACACCGTGACCGCTGCCCTTAACCAATCTCAGGCGCAACGCAGCCTGTCGGAGGCCGTATGCCCTTTAATCTCTTGAAATACGGGCTGAGTTCGGAGTACCCGGTAGAGGTCGACTTACCGCCGCCCAAGGCGCTCAAACCCAGCTATGACGTGGTCATCATCGGCGCGGGCGGGCATGGCCTGGCCACCGCTTATTACCTGTCCAAGTACCACGGCATCAGCAATATCGCGGTACTCGAAAAAGCCTATCTGGGCGGCGGCAATACCGCGCGCAACACGGCAGTCATTCGCTCCAACTACCTGACCAGCGAAGGCGTGAAGTTTTATGCCGAGTCAGTGCGGATGTTCCAGTCGCTGTCCAACGAATTCGATTTCAACATCATGTATTCGGAACGCGGCCAACTGACGCTGGCCCACACCGATGCCACCGTGCGTTCGTTCCGCCAGCGGGCCGAGGTCAACAAGCACTTTGGCGGGCGCAGCGAGATGATCGACCGCCAGCAGATCCGCGAACTGGTGCCCACCCTCAACCTCGATCCCGGCCACCTGCCGGTGCTCGCCGGGCTGTGGCACATCGACGGCGCCACCGCCCGCCACGATGCCGTGGCCTGGGGTTATGCCAAGCAGGCGGCCAAACGCGGGGTGGAGATTCATCAACTGACCGAGGTTCAAGACTTAGTGATCGAGAACGGCGCGATCACCGCCGTCAAAACCAACCGCGGGACGATCCGCTGCGGTTGCGCCGTACAGGCCATTGCCGGGCATAGCTCGCTGTTGATGGCCAAAGCCGGGATCCGCTCGCCGATTCAGACCTTCCCGTTGCAAGCCATGGTCACGCAACCTTTCAAGCCGTTTCTCGACCCGCTGGTGAGTTCGTCGGCACTGCACTGTTACGTGCAGCAAACCAGCCGTGGCGAAGTGGTATTCGGTGGCGGCTCCGACCCCTACCCGCTGTACAACACGCGCTCGACCCTGGACTTGAAAGAAAGCCTGCTGGCCCACGCCATCGAGATGTTCCCTTTTTTGGCCAACGCCAAACTGATGCGCCAATGGGCCGGGAGCACCGACATGACCCCCGACTACAGCCCGATCATGGGCTTGTCGCCGGTAAAAAATTACTACCTCGACGCCGGTTGGGGCACGTGGGGCTTCAAGGCCACGCCCATCTGCGGCAAGACCATGGCCGAGCTGGTTGCCAGCGGCGGCAAGGTGCCCGAGCTGATCAAACCGTTCGCCCTCGAACGTTTTTCAACCTTCCAGCAAGTCAACGAAATGGGCGCCACGGCGGCCAGCCACTGACCCGGAGCACGCAATGAAAATCATGATGTGCCCGCTCAACGGGCCGCGCAATATCAGTGAGTTCACCTACGGCGGCGAGTTCAAGGTCATGCCAGACCCGACCACCTGCAGCGATGGCGAATGGGCCGACTACGTGTTCAACAGCGAAAACCTCGCCGGGGTGGTGCGCGAATGGTGGATGCACACGCCGTCCAGCTACTGGTTTATCGCCGAGCGCCACACCGTCAGCGATGAAGTACTACGCACCTTCGACCCCAAAGAGCTGTTTACCCGCCGTGTCGAGTTCAGCACAGCCGCCAAGGAGATTGCAGGATGAGCCGCCTCCCCGCCCCGATGGGCCTGCTGATCGACCGTCATCAGCCGCTGGACTTCACCTTCGATGGCGAGCGCTACCAAGGCCTGCAAGGTGACAGCATTGCCAGTGCGCTGCTGGCCAACGGCCGGTTTCTGCTGTCGCGTTCGTTCAAATACCATCGCCCCCGTGGCCCGCTGACCATGGCCGGGCAAGACGCCAACAGCCTGGTGCAACTGCCCAAAGAACCCAATGTGCTGGCCGACATCTGCCCGCTGACGCCGGGTTTGCAGGTCAGTGCGCAAAACGTCAACGGCAGCCTGGACCATGACCGCGATGCCTGGCTCGGCAAGTTTTCCAAATTCATGCCGGTGGGGTTCTACTACCGCTCGTTCTACAAGCCCAAGGGCATGTGGAAGCTCTGGGAGCCGATGATTCGCAAAAAAGCCGGGCTGGGTGTGCTCGACCTGAACTTCACCCCCGAGTACTACGACAAGGCGTACCTGTTCACGGATCTGGCGGTGATCGGCGCCGGACCTGCCGGTTTGCAAGCCGCGTTGACGGCCGCCAATGCCGGGGCCAAGGTGCTGCTGATCGAGCAGCAAGCGGTGCTCGGTGGCTCGCTGACCTATGCCCGCTTCGACATTGAAGGCATCCAGGCCAACGCCGTGCGCCATTCGCTGCTGGCGCAAGTGGTGCAGCACGCCAATATTAAAGTGCTTACCGAGGCAACCTGTAACGCCTGGTTCACCGACAACTACTTGCCGGTGATTCAGGGCAAACGCCTGTACAAGGTGCGGGCCAGCCAATGCCTGGTGTGCAGCGGCTCGTTCGATCAGCCGGTGATCTTTCGCAACAACGATCTGCCGGGGGTGATGCTGAGCAGTGCCGCCCAACGCCTGATGAAGCTTTATGCGGTCAAGCCCGGCCAACGGGCCGTGGTACTGACCGGCAATGACGACGGGTATCTGGCCGCGCTGGATTTGCATGAGCAAGGCGTGGAGGTTGCATCGCTGATCGACCTGCGGGCCGCGCCGGGTAATCCGGCGCTGCGTGAAGCCTTGCTGCAACGCAAGATCCCGTGCCTGAACAACAGCACCGTGTACGAAGCCCTGCACGAAAAAGGCATGCGCCACGTGACCGGGGTCGAGGTGCGCACCATCCTCGCCCAAGGCCGCGTGGCCGACAGCGTCAAACGTCTGGAGTGCGATCTGTTGTGCATGTCGGCAGGCTATATGCCGGTCTATCAACTGCTGTGCCAGGCGGGCGGCAAACTGGCCTATGACGACCAGCGCGCCGAGTTCACCCTCAGCGGGCTGCCGCAAAACTTGCAGGTTGCCGGGTCCGTCAATGGCCGCCACTCACTGGACAACGTACTCGCCGACGGCACCCGTGCCGGTGCCGCTGCAGCACGGGCACTCGGCCTGAGCGCAGATGCGGCCCCTGAACGGTGGCGGGCAGAAGCGCCAGTCAACTTCAGCTGGCCGATTTTCCCGCACCCCAAGGGCAAAGACTTCGTCGACTTTGACGAAGACCTGCAAGTGGCCGACATCGTCAACGCCACACGCATCGGCTATCGCGACGTGCAACTGGTCAAACGCTACTCCACCGTGGGCATGGGCCCGTCCCAAGGCCGCCACTCGGCACTGCCCACCGCACGCCTGGTGGCGTGGGCGACACAACGCAACATCAGCGAGACCGGGGTCACCACCGCACGGCCGCCGTTTGTGGCAGAAAAACTGGCCCATGTGGCCGGTCGCGCGTTTGACCCGTATCGCCAAACACCCATGCACATCCGCCATGTGCAGGCAGGCGCAAAAATGATGCCGGCCGGTATCTGGCAACGCCCGGCCTACTATGGCGCGGCCAAAGACCGCGAAGCCTGCATGCAGGCCGAAGCCCTGCACGTGCGCAACAAGGTCGGCATCATTGACGTGTCGACCCTGGGCGGCCTCGATGTGCGTGGCCCGGATGCAGCAGAACTGTTGAACCGCATCTACACCTTTGCCTTCATCAAGCAGCCCGTGGGCCGCTCGCGCTATGCGTTGATGACCAACGAGCACGGGGTGGTGATTGATGATGGCGTGTGCGCACGCTTTGCCGAGCAGCACTTTTACGTCACCGCCACCACCAGCGGCGTAGACCGCATTTACCAGCAGATGCTGAAGTGGAACGCGCAATGGCGCCTGGACGTCGACATCACCAACGTGACCGCCGCCATTTGCGCGGTCAACGTGGCCGGGCCGGACTCACGCAAAGTCCTCGAACTGCTCTGTTCTGACCTCGATTTAAGTGCCAGTGCCTTCCCGTATCTGGGCGTGCGCCAAGGCACGGTGGCCGGGATTGCAGCGCGCTTGCTGCGGGTCGGCTTTGTCGGCGAACTGGGGTATGAGATCCACGTTCCGGCCCGTCACGGGCTGGCGCTCTGGGATGCCCTGATCAGCGCTGGCAAAGCGTTTGATATTCGCCCGTTTGGCGTTGAAACCCAGCGCTTGCTGCGCCTTGAAAAAGGCCACGTGATCATCAGCCAGGACACCGACGGCATGACCCACCCGGCAGAAATCGACATGGGCTGGGCGGTGAGTCGCAACAAACCCTTCTTCGTCGGACGGCGCTCGGTGGACATCCTCGAAGCCCAACCGCTCAAGCGCAAACTGGTGGGCTTCAGCTTGCCCAAAGACAGCGCGCAACCCCTTGAAGGGCATTTGGTGCTTAACGGCCCGGACATCAGCGGCAGCGTCACTTCCTGTGAGTACTCCGCCAGCCTGGGCAAGATCATTGGCATGGCCTACGCGGGCATCGACCAGAGCACGCCGGGGCAACGCATCCCGATCCGTGTTGAAGGGGGTGTGACCGTCCAGGCCGAGGTTGTCGCCCTGCCCTTCTTTGACCCTGAAAACCAGCGCCAGGAGCTTTGATCCATGACCAGCCTGAGACAACAGCAAATGCCCTTGATTGGCTGCGCCCTGAGCGACTTGACCGACCTGCCCCGGGTCGGCTTTCGCGGAGCTGACAGTGCCGACTACCTGCGTGGCCGCGGCTTCGAGCTGCCGACCGCCCCCAACCGCGCCGTCACCCAGCCTGACGGCAGCCTGGTGGCACGGCTGTCACAGACCGAATACCTGCTGATCGCCAGCCACCCGCAAGACGAGCGCATCGCCGACGAAGAAGCACGCTGGGAGATGGACCATCAAGCCAACTACCTGCTGCCGCGCCAGGACAGCCACGGCTGTTTCCAGCTCAGTGGCGAGCACCTGAGCGCGATCATGGCCAAGCTTTGCGGCGTCGACCTGAGTGCCGAAGTTTTCGGTTTAGGCGCCGTGGCGCAAACCTCGGCGGCGCGTATCAACGTCATCGTGATCAATTCGGGCAGTGCGCAGCAGCCAGCTTTGCACATCCTGTATGACCGGCCATCGAAAGCCTATTTCCACGAAGCGCTGGTAGATGCAATGCAGGAGTTTATTGGGGGGTAAAAGCGCCTGTAGGGGCTACCGTCCCGTCTTCGACGCCGCGCTGTCGCGCAGCAAACAGGCCACCAAATATCTTCAGCATCCCCCAATCGGTTCCCTCTCCTTCGGGAGAGGGCTAGGGTGAGGGGGCTGTTAGATCAAGATCAAAAGATCGCGAGCAAGCTCGCTCCTACAGGTGGGTGACGCTTTTTCAATGCAGCGAAGCCGCTTCCAGAATCAGGTCCGCGCCGCGCTCTGCCACGGCCATGACCGCGCCCTGGATGTTGCCGGAGACCATTGACGGAATCACCGAGGCGTCAACCACGCGCAACCCTGTCATGCCCCGTACCCGCAGGGACGAGTCGACCACGGCGTCAGCATCTTCGCCCATGCGGCAGGTGGCGATGGGGTGATAGATGGTCTGGCCGTTGCGTTGGGCAAACTCAAGCCATTGTTCATCGGTCTGCACGTCAATGCCTGGGCCGGTTTCCAGCTCGACAAAGGCTTGCATGGCAGGTCGCTGCATGATCCGCCGGGCGATTTTCATGCCCTCGATCAGGCTTTGGCGGTCTTCTTCGACACTCAAGAAGTTCGGCCGAATGGCCGGCATGACTTGCGGGTCGGCCGACTGGATATGGATGCTGCCCTTGGACTTCGGCCGCAATTGGCTAACCCCGATGGTCATGCCCGGGTGCTTGTCGAGAATCCGCTCGGCCGCGTTGGCGTAGCTGGCGTGCACCACAAAGTACTGCACGTCCGGGGTGGGCATCTGCGCCTGGCTTTTGACAAACCCGTGCACCAGCCCGGTACCCAGAGTCAGAATCCCGGTGCGCTGGGTGAAGTACTCGAACACCGCCATGCCCAAGCGCCAGCCACGGGCCATTTGGTTGAGGGTGATCGCGTTTTTGAGCTTCCAGTTCAGGCGGGTGGCAAAGTGATCGATGTAGTTTTCACCAACCCCGTCCAGCCGGTGCTTGACCGCGATGCCGACTTTTTCGAGGACATCCGGGCGACCGATCCCGGACAACTCAAGGATCTGAGGCGACTGGATCGCCCCGGCACAGAGGATCACGTCCTGCTGGGCGTTGACGGTGATTTCCCGGCCATTCTGGCGGTAAGTGATGCCCGTGCAGCGATTGCCCTTGAGCTCCAGACGCAACACATGGGCATGGGTTTCAATGGTCAGGTTGGGCCTGCGCCGGGCCGGGTTCAGGTAACCGTCCACCACGCTCCAGCGCCGCCCTTGGTGCTGAACCACCTGGTAGTAGCCGAAACCGGTCTGCTGTTCATTGTTGTAGTCGCTGTTGAACGGCTGATTGTCTTGCTTGGCCGCGAGCATGAACGCGTCGGCAATGGGATAGCGCTCAGACACCTGGCTGAGGTGCATAGGGCCGTCATGACCACGGCGATGATCGCCCAGCGGGTAGTTTTCGATCTTTTTGAAGTACGGCTTGAGGGTGGTGAAGTTCCAGCCCTTGGCGCCAGCGGCCTCCCAAGCGTCGTAATCACCCGGCTGACCGCGCACGTAGATCATCCCGTTGATCAAGGTCGAGCCGCCGAGACCTTTGCCGCGTGGCACGGCAATTTCGCGGCCCTGGGTGTTCTCTTCGGCCTGGGTCTTGAAACGCCAGTTATAGCGTTTGTCGACCAGCAGTTTGCTGAAGCCTGCCGGAATCGGAATCCAGAAACCCTTGGGTTCACCACCGGCTTCCAACACCAGGACACGGTACTTGCCGGAGGCAGTCAAACGGTTGGCGAGAATGCAGCCTGCGGTGCCGCCGCCGACGATGATGTAATCAAACGCACTCATGACAGGACTCTTTCTTGCTCGACGACATCGCTGCTGCCATCAACTCAATCTGGCAGAGCAGCATAGGCAGCCCTTCATGGATCCGGCAGCCAACTTTTTGCGCCGCCGCCAATAATGGAGTGATGACTGGTTTCATGATGATCTCGGCAACCACTTGATCGGCTGTGAGCAGCGTGACGTCACACGGCAGCGGGTCGCCCTCCTTAAGCCCCAATGACGTACCGTTGACCACCAGGTCGTAGCCTGAAGGGTCGGAGGTTCCGACCGTGACTTGCAGATCAGGAAACGCCTTGGCGAGGCGGTCAACCAGCGACGTGGCTTTCTCGCGACTGCGGTTGGCGATGGTCAGCCAGCCAATCCCGGAGGCAGCCAGGGCAAAAGCGATGGCATTGGCCGCCCCGCCTGCGCCCGCCAGGTACACCGCGCGGCCTTCAAGTTCGATGCCGGCCTGCCGCAGGCCGCTGACGAAGCCTTCACCGTCGAGGATCTCACCGTGTAATTTGCCGTCGCTGGAACGGGTCACGACGTTCACCGCACCCACCAGGCGCGCGACCTCGGAAACGCTGTCGCACAGATCAACAATGGCGGTTTTGTGCGGCACCGTGACGATAAAACCGTCAAGGCTCTTGATACCGCGCAAGCCGTTGACCACCCGTTCAAGGTCAGACGGCGACACATGAAACGGCACCAGCACCTGGTCCAGCCCCATCGAGGAAAACAGCCGGTTCATGGCTTGCGGGGTCTGCACGTGGTGGATCGGGTCGGCAAGGATGGCGAAGACCCGTGTGGTGCCGCTGATTTGAGTGATGTCAGTCATTGCTTCAGGCCAGGGTGTAGGCGGTTTTTACGCCTGTATAGAATTCACGGGCATAGCTGCCCTGCTCTCGTGTGCCGTAACTGGAAGCCTTTCGGCCGCCAAACGGGGCGTGATAGTCGACGCCTGCGGTGGCCACATTGACCATCACCATGCCCGCGCCGGAACGCTGCTTGAAGTCAGCGGCGTATTTCAGCGAGGTGGTGCAGATACCCGAGGACAAGCCGAAATCGGTGTCGTTGGCCAACGCAACGGCCTGCTCGTAATCCTTGACCCGGATCACGCTGGCCACCGGACCAAAGACTTCTTCGCGGTTGATGCGCATGTCGTTGGTGGTCTCGGTAATCAGCGCCGGGGACAAGTAAAAGCCCGGGGTTGCGCGTTCCAGCCGTTCGCCGCCGAAGACCAGATTGCCGCCTTCACTGCGCGCAATGTCGATGTACTCGCAGTCCTGCTTGAGTTGCGCTTGGGACACTACCGGGCCCATGTCACAGCCGTCGGCCAGCGCATGGTCGACCCGCAGCCCGGCGAGCCGTTTTTTCACGGCTTCGATAAAGCGGTCGTGGATGCCGTCTTGCACGATCAAGCGGCTGGAAGCGGTACAGCGCTGGCCGGTCGAGAAATACGAACCGGACACCGCGACCTCCACGGCTTGCTGCAAATCGGCGTCATCCAGAATCACCAGCGGGTTTTTACCGCCCATTTCCAGTTGCACCTTGGCACCCCTTTCCATGCAGGCCAGGCCCACCTGGCGGCCGGTGAAAGTTGAGCCGGTAAAGGTCACGCCGCGCACTTTGCGCGAATGGGCCAAGACGGCACCCACTTTTGAGCCCGGCCCCATGACCAGGTTAAACACCCCGGCCGGCAGCGCCCCGGCCCGCACAATGATTTCGGCCAGCGCCCAGGCACTGCCCGGCACCAGATCTGCGGGTTTAAAGACCACGGTGTTGCCAAACGCCAGCGCGGGGGCGATCTTCCAGGCCGGGATCGCGATCGGGAAGTTCCACGGCGTGATGATCCCGATCACCCCTTCAGGCTCGCGGCGTACATCGACCTCGACGCCAGGGCGAATGGAAGGCAAACGCTCGCCTGACATTCGCAAAGCTTCACCGGCGAAAAACTTGAACACGCGCCCGGCCCGCACCACTTCCCCGACGCCTTCGGCGAGAGTTTTGCCCTCTTCACGGGCGAGCAAGCGACCGAGTTCCTCGCGACGTGCGAGGACCTCGCTGCCGATACGGTCCAGCGCGTCACTGCGTTGTTCTGCGGTAAATTTCGCCCATGCGGCCTGCGCATCAAACGCCGCTTCAACCGCCGCTTGCGCCTGCGTGGCATCTGCCCGCGCATACTCACCGATTACATCGTTGGTGTCTGACGGATTGATGTTTACGTTCACATCAACGCCGGTAACCCACTCTCCGCCTATATAGTTTTTATTCACGCGTAGTGCTCCAGCGAGGGAATAAACACGTTCCAGGTTCACTATGGGTGTGCTGCCTTTAAGGCAGCCGAACGCCTTGACCATGACGCAGGGCGCCAGCTTTTAGGGGGCGAAATACCCTGGAAAATGCAGTCAATCGCTATTAAGAAGGTGATGGCAAAAACATACGCTGAAGCCCGGACAGCGTCTATGAATTGGCTGTGACGGGGGTTCATACCCGCTGTGCCAGGACGGCACAGGGCTATTGGTTTGCTGCCACCGTCTTCGACGCCGCGCTGTCGCGCAACAAACAGGCCACCGAATATCTTCAGCATCCCCCAATCGGTTCCCTCTCCTTCGGGAGAGGGCTAGGGTGAGGGGCTTTTGATTTGAGAGGGTTTGAGTACATATCATTTGCTGCGGCAACGGCCACTTAGGGTTCCGGCCTTACGCCGTGCCACTTTGAAAAGCGCAAAGTGGCCAAACGCTTTTTGCCCCACCACTCGGTGCCTCGCTAAGGCTCGGCATACCCTCACCACAGGCCTTGCTCCGTGGGCCCGCCGCGATCGGCCATCCTTGGCCGTGTCGCGGCTAACCCGGCGTCCTGCCGGGTTACCCACTGCGCAAAACCTGCGTTCGGCCAGCGTGGTTTAACGGGGCCTCTTAGATCAAGATCAAAAGCTAGATCAAGATCAACAGCTCGCGAGCAAGCTCGCTCCTACAGGACCTTTAGAATCAATCACTTATTTTGTGTTTGATATGAGCTGCCGAGGAACGAAGGCTGCGATCTTTTGCGGTTAACCCGGGTAGCGGGTTTCCATGACCACGGACAAGGCGTCCGGGCGCCAAAACTCCTGGTCAAACTCAACCGGCTGGCCGGCCTCACCAAAGTTCAGGCGCTCTAGGTACAAGCTGCTGGAACCGACACTGAGTTGCAGCAGTTCGGCCTGATGCTCGTCTACGGTGCCGGTGTGCATGGCCAGTTCGCAGCGCGACTGGACACGGCCAAAACGCTCTCTCAGCACCGTGGTCAGAGAGGTGTTGAGATCAGCATCGAGTAAGCCAGGGCACCAGCTGGCGACCAGTGCGTTGAATTCCAGAAGCACCGGACGCCGATCCACCCAGCGCCGCCGTTGCAAATAAAACACCGGTTCGTCAGCCGATGCCAAGCCCATCCGCCGTGCCAGCCAACTGCCCGCCGGGCGCAGTTCGGCGTGCAGGCATTCGGTTAATGGCGTACGTCCTTGGGCGGCAACGTAGTCCATAAAGCCGGTGATGCGCGTCGGGTCGTAGCGAATACGTTGGGGGCTGACGAACCAGCCCCGGCGGTTTTCCCGGTATACCACCCCTTCGGCTTCGAGTTGCTGCAACGCTTGGCGCAATGTCACGCGGGTGCAGCCAAAACGCTCGGCCATCTCACGTTCGGACGGAAATTTGTGGTCGGCGCAGGGCGTCCCGCTGGCGACGTCAGCGGCAATTTCATCACGAATACGCAGGTAATGAGGGGACACGGGGTCAAATGGCATTAGCACATCCACGGGCTTGGGTCTGCGCTTCCTGGCTCAGCAGGTCACGCTTCCAGCTACGGTAGCCATAGAACGCCAGCAGCACAAACCCGGCGTAAAGGCCTGCCGTCAGTTGCAGGTCTTTGCTCAAGTACATGCCCACGTAGACAACGTCCAGGGCTATCCATAACGCCCAACTGGCCACGTATTTGCGCGCCGCCCAGACGCTGGCGACCAGGCTGAACGCCGTCAAGCAAGCGTCCAGCCAAGGCACAGCGGCATCGGTAAAACTGGACATCAGGCCGCCCAGCAACACGGTGCCGATAACACCGGCAATCGCGCCCAGCACGGCATCGCGTAACGGTAGTCGCGCCACGTGCACTTTGCCGTGATCCAGCCCGCCCTGGCTCCAGCGCCACCAGCCGTACCCCTGCAGAAAGGCAAAAATGATTTGCAGCAAGGTGTCGGAATACAACTTGGCGTCGAAAAAAATCCACGCATACAACAACACGGCCACGACACTGACCGGCCAGCACCAGCGGATGCGCTGGGTGGTCAGCCAGACACCTAGGACATTGATCAGCACGGCGACGATTTCCAGATTTGACATTCTTGCGCCCTCAATAAAGTGGTGCAGCACGCAGGGGTGCTGCCTGAATCAGAAGTTCACCGTGGCGGACAATCGCGCGGTTCGCGGCGCACCCTGGAATACGTAGTCGTCGCCCATATAGGCCCCCACGTCACGCCAGTAGCGTTTGTCGAACAGGTTGTCGACGGTCAGGCGAAACACCGTGTCGTAACCTTCGATGCGGGTGCTGTAGCGGCTGCCGACATCGAACACGGTGTAACCGGCGGCTTTGACGCTGCCCTGCTGATTGGCATATTTGCTGGCGCTGTATTGCCCGCCGCCCAGCAAGGCCAACCCCGGCACCCCCGGAATGCTGTAGTCAGCGTGCAGGCTGGCGCGCAGGTTCGGGACGTTGATGGCTTGATGCCCGTCATAGGCGTCGGTGCCGCTGTCGCTGACCCGTGCGCGGATGGCGGCAACACTGGCGGCGATTTGCAGGTTAGTGCTCACGTGGCCATTGGCCGATAACTCGATCCCGGTGTTTTTCTGCTTGCCCTGCTGCACGAAAGTGAAGGTGCCGTCGCCGTTAGGCTTGTTGTACTGGTAGTCCTGGCTGATCTGGAACAGCGCGGCAGTCAGGCTCTGGTTTTGCCAGTCGTGCTTGACCCCCAGTTCGATTTGGCGCGAGGTGGTGGGCGCGAGGATTTCACTGGCATTGGTGCTGAACCAGGCCGCCTGGCCGCCCAGTGACAAGCCCTTGCTGTAACTGAGGTACACCGAGGTATCCAGCCATGGCTTGTAGATCAAAGCCGCTTGCGGCAAAAACTCCGAGCGTTGGGTATGCCGATTGGTCGACCCGTCGCTGTCATAGGCTTTTTCGTCGAGGCGAATCTGCCGCCCGCCGAGCACGGTTTGCCACTGTTCGTTGAAGCTGATGCGGTCGGTCACGAACACGCCGTATTGGCGGCTGTCGAGATGGCGGTAAGTGTGGCCCGGGGTGCCGTCATACGGCTCCAGCGGTTCAGGGGTGGTGCCAATCGTGCCCGAACCGATCATCTGGTTGAACTCAGGGCGGCTGTCGAGCACCCGGCGAAATGCGCTGCTACCCACCGTCAGTTCGTGCTTGAGCGAACCGGTGTCGAACTGGCCGCTGAGTGCCAGTTGCGCCTCATCATTGCGCCGCGTGTCATCGGGGTTGCGGTAGTCATAAATGTCGTAGTTGCCCTCTGGGCTGAAGGTGTTTGGCACGGCGGCGTCGGCGCAACTGGCCGAGCCATAGCAGCCCCAGGCGAAGGTGCTGTAGTCATCAATCACCACCCGGCTGCGCGAAGCGCTGAAGCTGGCTTTCCAGTTCTCGTTGAAGCGGTACTCGTACAAACCGTCCATGTTCAGCGAGTTGATGGTCACCGGCTTCGACCAGCTTTGATGAGCCAGCAGATCGTGAGGGTTGACGTGATGAGGCAGCTCAGTGCCGCCCAGCAACTGATAACCCGGCACCGAGCGCTGTTGACGGCGCTGGTACTCGGCATTCAATTGCAACGTGCTGTTGGGGTCGATGTTCCAGTCCAGCGCCAGCGAGGCAAAATCGCGCTTGCCGTCGGCATGGTCGACATAGGAATGGATGTCTTCATGGGCCAGGTTGGTGCGGATACCCACCTGCTGCTCGCTGCCGAACCAGCCACCCAAATCAGTCGCCAGATAACTGCCGCCCTGATCGGTGGTCGATACCGTCACCGAGTGCACATTTTCCGGGCGTTTGGTCACGTAGTTGACCAGGCCGCCAGGCTCGGACACGCCACTTTGCAGGCCCGCCAGGCCTTTGAGCACTTCGACCTGTTGCTTGTTTTCCAGACCGACATTTTGCTCGCCGGTGATGGTGCGCCCATTAATCTTGTAGCTGCTGGCCGAATTCAGGGAGAAGCCGCGCACCTCAAAGTTTTCGTAGTAACCAATCGGCGCATAGCTTTCGCCCACGGAGGCGTCATTGCGCAGCACTTCGCTGAGCAGGCGCGCTTGCTGATCCTTGATCTGCTGATCGGTGATCACGCTGATTGCCGCGGGCGTGTCGAGCAGAGGCGCCGAGTCAAAGCCGCCGACCGAGGCCGAGGTGGCCTGATAACCGCTGTCGTGCTCGCCGACTACGGTTACGGCGTCCAGTTGAACGCTATTGGATGAAGCCGCCGGGCTGTCCGCCCATGCCCCGGCGGGCAGCAAGGTCGTACCCACGCCACAGGCCATCAACATGCCGGCGCGTAACAGATTTGGCGAAAACCGAGGGAGGGATAACTCGGCAGTTCGATACAACATGACCATGAAAGCTCCTTAACGGGCACCGCCGTCACCGGCGCTATTTGCCAGGCACGGTGCCGCAAACGCGCCAGAACTGCAAAGCCCCGGTACTACTTGGATTGATTGGCCAGTGCCCGAAGGCCCGTGGACGTCAGGCCGGAGCTGCTCCGGTGGTCATTGGCAAGCGCGGGTCGGCAGCCCATTCCTGGAGGGAACCGTCGTAGATATAGACGTCGGAGCGACCGATTAATGTAAGGGCCAGGGCCTGCGCGGCGGCAGAAATACCGCCGCCGCAGTACACCACCACGGGTGCCGTGGCCTGCAACAGCGGCGCCAGCACCTCACGTAAAACCTGAGGTTCGAGGTAGCGACCGTGTTCATCGAACACACTGCGGGCTGGCACATTGAGGCTGCCCGGGATATGCCCGCGACGGGCATAACGGGTCACGGCGCTGCCCTCGAACAAACCGGCAGACAAGGCACAGACCAGGGTCGCGGAGCGCTCCCCGGCGAGTACGGCCTCAACGCCTGCACGGTCGATCCACAAACCTTCGACAAAGGCTGGCAGCCACTGGCTTGGCTGCGCCGCCTGCGCCCCGCTCTGCTCGGGCAAACCTGCGCGCTGCCAGGCCCTGAAACCGCCGTCCAGCACCTGGCTGTGCAGGCCGACACTGCGCAGCATCCACCACAGCCGCGCCGCCCAGAATCCGTCATTGCGGTCGTAGATCACCACCCGTCGTTGCGGGCTGATGCCCAGTTGCGTCAAGCCGTCCGCCAACTGCGCAATGTCCGGCAAGGCAAAACTGAACGACGCTTGCTGATTTGCCAGAGCGCCGTACAGGTCGGCATGCAACGCCCCCGGAATGTGCGCCTGCAGCCAGCCGTCACGGCCGCTGCGCACCTGATAGTCACCATCAAAACGCGGTGCAGGCAGTTCAACCGTGGCATCGATGATCAACAGATCCGGGTCGTTCAGCGCCGCATGCAGGGCCTGCGGGCTGATCAACGGGCCGTTCGCGGTGTCGCTCATGGCTGCTCACCCTCTTTGGTGCGGGCGGCCAAATCGTGCAGATGAGCCAGCAGACGTTGACCTTCTGCGCCGTTAAACCAGCGCGTATGGCCGATCAGGTAAGCCTCGTAGGCCACCGTGGCATTGGCCTCGGAACCGACGATGCCCTGGTAATAGGCGACTTCTGACAACGCAAAATCGGTGTGCACCAACGGCAGCAAGGCCGCCAGGGTCAAAAAGTCTTGGGCCGACAAGGGCCGCACGCTGTGGTAGCCCTGCAAAATCGCGTCGACCGACACCAGCGAGGCGGCAGCGCTGCCGCCGATGTCCAGGTCCAGCCAGGGAATGCTGTTGCGCTCCACAGCCGTGGCCAGATCGAACAAGGCAAAGGTCTGATCCGCCAAACCAAAATCCAGCACGCTGCTGACCTGGCTGTCTGACTGCGTGGTGTCCCAGAGCAAATTGGAGGCATGCCAGTCGTTGTGGGTCCACAAGGGCTGTTGCGCGGCGAGCAATGGATACAACTGCTGATGAAAAGGCAGATGCAGGCTTTGCAGGTCAGCACGCCAATCGCGCTGGCTCAGGTACGCCGCCAGTGCCGGATCATTCACGCAGGCCGCTTCAATGGCCGCAATCGGATCGAGCTGGCTGAACAGACGGAAGTTGGCCAACAGCACCGGCGCCTGACGCGGCGGCGCAGTAAACCCGCTGGCAGCGTCATGCAAACGGGCCAGGCTCTGCCCGGCTGCCCAGGCATGTTGATACGCCTGAAACGGCGTCCACGACAGCGCCTCACGATAGAGGTCTTGCCCGGCAGCGATCTGGTGCACTTCATACGTCCACTCGCCAAGGGCAATGGCCGTGTCGCCCTCAGTACTGCTCAGCACCTGGGCCACCGGCGCGCCGTTGCCACGCAGATAGGCCATGAAACGATGCTCTTCGCGCAACCACTCCGGCTCACGCACCGAGCGGTGATGACGTTTGACAAACAGCGGCTGCTCACTGGTGGTGATCAGGCAGGCCGCCGAGAAAGGACGCGGGCTGTGCCAGTTGACTTCACGCAGGCTGCCGACCGCCGGGTAGTGACTGAGCAGTTGCTCAATCGCCGCATCGCCAATCGCAGGCCAGTCGGCTTGTACCGGTTCCAGTCCCACGCCATGAGCACTGCTGCGCGTGTCTGCCATCAGAGCGTCTCCGGCAGGTAGGCATTGGTGGTTGCGCCACGCCAGGCATCCGCGTCGTTCAGCACCTGATGCTCATGCAGCCACTGGGCATAAGGTTGCAGCAGGCTTTCACGCTGCTCGCCCCAACGGCCTTGGTGCAGCCAGGTCGGGGCGATGTGCTGCAAAGATTGTGCGAGCAGTTCCCGGGGGAAATACGGCGTGGCGAGTTCGTAAGCCTGCAACGCGCTCAGGGGGTCTTGCGCGGCGGCCAGATAACCGCGAGCGGTAACGGCCAGGAAGGCGCGGGTCAATTCAGGGTCCGCGGCCAGGGTGTCTTCGTGGGCGCCGAGCAAATAGCTGTGATACGCCGGGGCACCGATGTCATCCACCGGCCACACCACGCGACGCTCTTCGGCAACCGGACTGGCCATCAACGCTTCCCAGGCCCAGTAACCGCCAAAACTGGCATCAGCGGCACCGGCGGCCAACTCTTCGGGGCGCAGTTCGCGCACGCCGCTGTCGACGATGATGACCGCATCCGGATCGCCGCCATCGGCTGCCACCAGGTGACGCACCATGGCCAGACCGCGTGGGGTCGGGTTCAACGCCAGGCGGCGCCCGGCCAGATCACGGGGCCGGGTAATGCCCGAGTCGGTGAGGGTTTGAATCGACTCCAGGCCGCGATGGTTGATCGCTGCAATGCCGCGCAATGGCTGGCCCAGGGCGCGACGCACCAACAAGCGGTTGCTGGGGAACAAACCGAAGTGCACGGCTTTGCCGAGCAAGTGATCCAGCGTGTCGCCACGCCATGGGTCATGCACCACCAGTTCGACGTCCAGACCGGCGTCGCTGTACCAACCCTTTTCACGGGCCAGATAAAGCCCGGCCGAGTTCGGCCAGGGGTGGAAATATTCGAGCATTACGCGTACGCCAATCATTACCGCGCTCCTGCCCTGCCACTCAACGGTGAAGGGCGCTGTTTTTTGAGTAGGCGATTTATAAAGGTGAAATCTGGTCTATACCAATATCGTTTTTTGCTATGGATATAGCTGTTTTGGTTTCGTGGTGCGATGGATGCGCGGGATCAAGATCAAAAGATCGTGAGGCAAGCTCGCTCCTATCAAAAATAAAATAACTTATTGACTCCTAAGGCCCTGTAGGAGCCAACTGTCTTTCGCTTTGCCCGACAAACGCACATATCAGGGTGGCAGACGCTAAGTTTGCCTTC
>NZ_JBEOPQ010000054.1:0-37261 GCF_040310285.1 Pseudomonas sp. HY2-MNA-CIBAN-0224
CAAGCACCAGTTGCGCGTAGCGCAAGCAGTTTAAGCGGACCTGCGCCTATCTGTAGGCAAGAGCTTGCCTCGCGATCTTTTGATCGTTTAACAGATCGCGAGGCAAGCTCGCTCCTACAGGACGGTGTTGCGCTTAGCGAGCGGCGCCCAACTGGCCTTTTTCGTCAGAGAAGACGATTTCAACCCGACGATTCTGCGCACGGCCGCGCTCGGTGGCGTTGACGTCTACCGGGTACTGGTCGCCATAACCGGCCACTTGAATGCGCTTTTCGTCGATCCCCAGGTCGACCAGCGTATCGGCTACGGTCTGGGCCCGCGCCAGCGACAGGGTGAGGTTGTCTTCTGTACCACCAGTGTTGTCGGTGTACCCCTCAATGCGCACGATGCGCTTGGGATTCAATTGCAGAAACTGCACCAGCTTGAGGACTGTGCGGTTAGCCGAGTTTTTCAGGTCCGCTTCGCCGGTATCAAACAACACGTCGCCCAAGGTCATGACCAACCCACGGTCAGTCTGCGTGGTCGCCAGGCTGATGATTTGCTCTTCCAGCCACTTGCCCTGCTGCTGAACACTCAGCAACTTGGCTTCGCGCAAGGCCAGTTGCAGGCGCTGGCGCTCCAGCTCGAGCTTGGCCGCACGCTCCTCATTGAGCACTTTTTGCGTGTGCTCACGGGCAATCTCGCTATAACGCTGGCTGAGATAGGCGTAATGCACCACATCTTCGCCACTGCCCCAGTAGCTGGACAAGCGGTCGGCGCGGGCCAGCGATTCACCGGCGCGAATCACGTCTTTAGGCGCAATGCGCAAGACGTTGCTGTCTTCTTTAACCGCCTGGAAATCACTGTTGGCCTGCTGCAAGGCCTGCTCGCCGCTGTGATGCCCGGCGCAACCGGCCAGGCTGATGCTGCCTAACAACACGGCACTGCTGAACACACTGGATTTGAGGCTCATTGGGCCTCCGCCAGTTGTTTGCGCAAGCGGGTAATGCGGGTGTTGAGCACGTTCAATTGTTCCTGGCTTTTTTGCGTCAGAACCCGCGCCTCGGCCAGGCGAGCATCAAGCTCAGCCTGCTCGGCCTGCAGACGCGCGTCTTTGTAGGACTCTTCAAGCATATCGGCCTGGGCATGGGCCAGCTTGTCTTCAGCCTGTTTGAGTTCAGGCATATCGTCGGCATTCGCGCCGACCGCCCTGGCTTGCTCCAAGGCTTGTTCGCTCAAGCGTATTTGTTGATTCGGTGCAGGGTCGTTCGCACACCCCGCCAGAGCCATAACAGCCAGGGCTGCGAAAAGAGGTCGAATCGTCACTAAAAATTCCTACTGTTTTGGGGCGCTGAGCGGTTGCTGCAGTTGCGATTTCCACCGCTCCAGATTGCGCTGCAGAGCGGCCTCGGCCATGCCGGAGGCGGGCAATTCTGTCATCTTTTTGGCGAGCTGTCCGCGTAACCACGGTTCATTGCACGCTGAGTCATGGGAGACCGCCAAAAACAGCCCCGGCTGATCAATCGGTTGCGAATGCGCTTGCAAGTCATCGGCGATGCCCAAGGTTTGCGCCGTCGCCATGCCGGCATAACGCCCGGCCAAAACGTATTCGACCTGGCCCAGCAACAGCTTTTGAAACGCCTGGGTCAGGCTGGGTTGCGGCTTGAGGGTGAGCTGACGTTGCGCAAAAGCGTCAAAAGATTCGGTCAGCCGGGCCTTCTCGGAGAGCGCCCCGGTATGCCCGTGCAAGTCAGCCGGGGTTTCGTAGTGCAAGGCCGAGTCTTTGCGCGTCCACACCAGGTAATCGTTACGCACCAGCGGCGGGTGGATGTAATCCAGGGAGTTCAGCCCGGCCAGGGTCAGCGGCGCATCAAGCAGCATGTCCATGCGCCCGGTGCGCACTTCGTCCTGAGCCTGGGAACGCTTGCCGGCATACAGCACCTCAACCTTGATGCCCAGCTCCTCGGCAGCGTGCTGTAACAGATCAGCGCTGGCACCGATCAAATGGGTCGGATTGGCAGGGTCGCGCCACAGATACGGTGGTGCATCGGGGCTGCCAGTCACGATCAGGCGCTCGCATTTACCCGCAGCTTCGGACAGCAAAGGTATCAATGCCAACCCCAACAACAACCTGCTTACCTTACGCACATCCATATTCCTACGCTCCACGTGGATCATTCAAACGCATAAAAAAACCCGGTCATTCAGGCTGTTAAGAGAAAGCTGAACACTGAGTGCTCTGCCCTTCCTGACAGCCCGGATAACCGGGCTCTGTATAAGTGAAGCGACTGGATTAAACCAGTTTCTCCAGCTCAGGTACTGCTTCGAACAAGTCCGCCACCAGACCGTAATCGGCTACCTGGAAGATCGGCGCTTCTTCGTCCTTGTTGATCGCAACGATCACTTTGGAGTCTTTCATACCGGCCAAGTGTTGGATCGCGCCAGAGATACCAACGGCGATGTACAGCTGTGGCGCAACGATTTTGCCGGTCTGGCCGACCTGCATGTCGTTGGGTACAAAACCTGCGTCAACTGCAGCACGCGAGGCGCCCACAGCAGCGCCCAGCTTGTCGGCCAGAGCGTACAGGTGTTTGAAGTTGTCACCGTTTTGCATGCCGCGACCGCCAGAAACGACGATTTTGGCTGCGGTCAGCTCAGGGCGATCCGACTTGGCCAGTTCTTCGCCAACGAACGACGAAGTGCCTGCATCGTGTACCGCTGCCACTGCTTCAACAGCAGCCGAACCACCTTCAGCAGCAACCGGGTCGAAACCGGTCGCACGCACGGTGATCACTTTGACTGGCGCAGTCGACTGCACGGTCGCAATGGCGTTACCGGCGTAGATTGGGCGAGTGAAGGTGTCAGCGCTGACCACCGAAACGATCTCGGAGATCTGGTCAACGTCCAGTTGCGCAGCAACGCGCGGCAGGATGTTTTTGCCGTTGGAGGTCGCGGCCGCCAGGATGTGGCTGTAACCTTTACCCAGCTCAGCGACCAGCGGAGCAACGTTTTCTGGCAGTTGATGCGCGTAAGCGGCGTTGTCTGCCACCAGCACTTTAGCCACGCCAGCAATTTTTGCGGCCGCTTCAGCGACTGCGCCAATGCCTTGGCCTGCCACCAGGACGTTGATATCGCCACCGATTTTGGCAGCGGCGGCTACGGTGTTCAGTGTGGCCGGAGCCAGTACTTTGCCGTCGTGTTCTGCGATTACCAAGATAGTCATTGTCAGATTACCTTCGCTTCGTTTTTCAGTTTCTCGACCAGTTCAGCCACCGACTTGACCTTGATGCCCGCGCTGCGTGCAGCCGGTGCTTCAACTTTCACGGTTTTGTTGGTCGAAGCCGTCGAAACGCCCAACGCGTCTGGCGTCAGCACTTCCAGCGGCTTCTTCTTGGCTTTCATGATGTTTGGCAGAGACGCGTAGCGCGGCTCGTTCAAACGCAGGTCGGTGGTGACGATGGCCGGCAGGCTCAGCGAAACAGTTTGCGCGCCGCCGTCGATTTCACGGGTCACAGCAACCTTGTCGCCCGACACTTCTACTTTAGAAGCGAAGGTACCCTGACCGTAACCGGTCAGCGCAGCCAGCATCTGGCCCGTTTGGTTGTTGTCGCTGTCGATGGCCTGTTTACCCAGGATCACCAGCTGAGGCTGTTCCTTGTCGACCACAGCCTTGAGCAGCTTGGCCACGGCCAGCGAGGTCAGGTCTTCGGCGGATTCGACGAGGATGGCGCGATCGGCACCCAGAGCCAGCGCGGTGCGCAGTTGCTCTTGAGCGGTAGTCGGGCCGATGGAGACGACGACGATTTCAGTCGCAACACCTTTTTCTTTCAGGCGTACGGCTTCTTCCACAGCGATTTCGCAGAAGGGGTTCATCGACATCTTGACGTTGGCGAGGTCAACGCCGGAATTGTCCGCCTTGACGCGTACTTTAACGTTGTAATCGACCACTCGTTTGACAGCTACAAGAACCTTCATGGATTCCTCGTTACTCTCCGGTGAAAAGAAAGTCGCCTAGGCGAACCTGGCGGTTGATGCTCATCAGCACAAGGGCACCTCCAAAGATCGTTGCTATGCCCTTCCCGTGCGACCGTCTGTCAGGTGTGACTACCAAGTCATCCACCAAAAGGACGTGTAAACTCCGCTCAAAAAATGTCAGGCTCCTGCACGTTTATGCCTGTGCCCTGTCTTTAGAGGTGCTCTTGAAACCAACAATCAGCCTACGGCGAGCGCAAAACCGCCCGTATCTTGACCGGAACGCCATTTGCGGTCAATACAGCAAATCGGCCACTTTTGAGCCGCGTGTCATTGATTTGTCTGGCTTGCAGCGAATTCAAACAAACGTTTGTATTGGACGCTGCTAGTGGTGTAGATATAATGCGCGCCCATAGAGAGAGCGGCGCCTCATCCATTGCGTCTTCGACTGCAAAGCGAGGGAATAATGGATGAAACGCCAAACCTCCAATTAGAAAACACCGTTGAGCCTTGAGTAGGAGATAGCCTGTGGAACGCGAATACATGGAATTCGACGTGGTCATCGTCGGCGCCGGCCCTGCCGGTTTGTCCGCCGCCTGCCGTCTTAAGCAGAAGGCCGCCGAAGCCGGTAAAGAAATCAGCGTCTGCGTGGTTGAAAAAGGCTCCGAAGTCGGCGCTCACATTCTGTCCGGTGCGGTATTTGAACCTCGCGCCCTGAACGAATTGTTCCCGGACTGGAAAGAACTCGGCGCACCGCTGAACACGCCGGTGACCCGTGATGACATTTATGTACTGCGCAGCGACAGCGCAGCGACAAAAGTACCTGACTTCTTTGTGCCTAAAACCATGCACAACGAAGGCAACTACATTATTTCCCTGGGCAACCTGTGCCGCTGGCTGGCGCAGCAGGCCGAGAACCTGGGCGTAGAAATCTACCCGGGCTTCGCCGCCCAAGAAGTACTGTTCGACGAAAACAACGTGGTTCGCGGGATCATCACCGGCGACCTGGGCGTTGACCGCGAAGGCAAGCCGAAAGAAGGTCTGTACACCCCCGGCATGGAACTGCGCGGCAAGTACACCTTGTTCGCAGAAGGCTGCCGCGGCCATTTGGGCAAGCAACTGATCGAACGCTTCAAGCTCGACAGCGACGCCGACAGCCAGCACTACGGCATCGGCCTGAAAGAAATCTGGGAAATCGATCCTGCCAAGCACCAGCCTGGCCTGGTCGTACACACCGCTGGCTGGCCGCTGGACATCACCAGCAACGAAAACACTGGCGGTTCGTTCCTCTATCACCTGGAAAACAACCAGGTCGTGGTCGGTCTGATCGTCGACCTGTCCTACAGCAACACCTTCCTGTCGCCGTTCGATGAGTTCCAGCGCCTCAAGCACCACCCGGTCCTCAAGCAGTACCTGGAAGGCGGCAAACGCATCAGCTACGGCGCACGCGCACTGGCTAAAGGCGGCCTGAACTCGCTGCCTAAGATGGTCTTCAACGGTGGCGCACTGATCGGTTGCGATCTGGGCACCATGAACGTGGCCAAGATCAAAGGCAGCCACACCGCCATGAAGTCCGGCATGCTCGCTGCCGACGCCGTGGCCGACTCGCTGTTTGCAGGCTCCGAAGGCGGTGATGCACTCAACACTTACGTTGAGTCTTTCAAAGCCAGCTGGTTGTTCGAAGAACTGTTCGCCAGCCGCAACTTCGGCCCGGCGATGCACAAGTTCGGCCCGCTGATGGGCGCAGGCTTCAACTGGGTCGATCAGAACTTCTTCGGCGGCAAACTGCCGTTCACCCTGCACGACACCAAGCCAGACTATGCTTGCCTGAAGCTGGCCAAAGACTGCAAAAAAATCGACTACCCGAAACCGGACGGCAAACTCAGTTTCGACAAACTCAGCTCGGTCTTCCTCTCCAGCACCAACCACGAAGAAGAACAGCCGTGCCACCTCAAGCTGCGTGACGCGAGCATTCCGATCGACGTTAACCTGCCGCTCTACGACGAACCTGCCCAGCGTTACTGCCCGGCTGGCGTGTATGAAGTGATTACCCAGGAAAGCGGCGAGAAGCGTTTCCAGATCAACTCGCAAAACTGCGTGCACTGCAAAACCTGCGACATCAAAGACCCGTCGCAGAACATCACCTGGGTAACCCCGGAAGGTGCTGGCGGCCCGACTTACCCGAACATGTAAGTCAAAAGGCTCCTTCGGGAGCCTTTTTAATACCTACCCCCTGTAGGAGCGAGCTTGCTCGCGATCTTTTGATCTTTTAAAAAGATAGCGGGCCATGATCCAGGCGCTCAGCACACCGAGCTTTCACACCCCGGGCTGCGCTCAAAATAGCGTTTGTACTCGCGACTGAACTGAGAAGTGCTCTGGTAACCCACACGCTCAGCCACTTGCGCCACACCCAAGCCTTCATTGCTTAACAGCAGCTGCTGCGCCCGCAACAGGCGCAGGCGTTTGAGGTACTGTACCGGCGACAGCAATGTGCTGCGCTTGAAGTGCTCATGAAAGGTCGACGCGCTCATGTTCGCGCAACGGGCCAAGGTCTCAACATTCAACGGCTCGGCAAAATGCTCATGCAAATGGGTCAGCGAGGCCGCTACCCGGGCAAACTGACCCTGCTGCTCAACCAACGCCCGCAACACGCTGGCTTGCGGACCGCGTAAGGCGGCGAACAAGACTTCGCGCAAGCGCGCCCGGCCCATGATCCGGCACTCCAGCGGGTCATGCAGGCAGCGCAACAAACGCTCAACCGACTGACGCATCTCATCATCCAGCACCGCCGAGGTCATGGACTCCGGGGTCTGGGCGATGCTGCGCTCAGGGTCCAGGCCCATGGCCAGCACTAATTCTCCGAGCACCGCCCGGTCAATGCTGATCGCGACGCCCAGCAGCGGCATCTCTTCAGAGGCAAAGGTTTCGCACTCAAACGGCACCGACAAGGCCTGCACCAGGTAATGTCCGGCGCCGTACTCCATGGTCCGGGTGCCCAGATAGGCCACCTTGCTGCCCTGGGCGATGACCATCAGGCTCGGCTCATAGATCTGCGGCATCCGCGCCACGGTGTTGCAGGCCGACACCACGCGCACCTCAGGCATCAGGGTCGGAACAAAGCCCAGGCGGTTGGCCAGCGGTTTGATAAGGGACACCAGCGTGGCGTTCTCATCGCGGTGACGCGTTAAAAACATGGAAATAATTCACAGCAGTAATAGATCGCCGCATCTTCGCAGAATTGATCAATAAAGCGACAGTTGCTCCGCGAGTTCGGACGAATAGGCATGACACGCGGAGGAATCGTCATAGTCCTGCAAGGACTGCGGGCGCACACTTGCGCCCTGTTCACAGCTATCGCTATTCGAGGTTTCCCATGTCTAACGTCACTTACAACGCCATCGGCTATGCCGCTCAAACCTCTTCAGCGCCACTTGCTCCGATGCAGTTCAACCGCCGCGCACCGCGCCCGGACGACGTAGCCATCGAAGTCCTGTACTGCGGCGTCTGCCACTCAGACATCCACCAAGCGCGCAACGAGTGGGGCTTTGCGGTGTACCCGGTGATGCCGGGCCACGAGATCGTCGGCAAAGTCACCGCTATCGGCGACAACGTCACCAAGCACAAAGTCGGCGACCTCGTTGGCGTGGGCTGCATGGTTGACTCGTGCCGCGAATGCTCGGCCTGTAAAGAAGACCTTGAGCAATACTGCCTGGAAGGCGCGACCATGACCTACTGCACGCCAGACCGGGTCGACGGCACCAACACCATGGGCGGTTACTCAGACAGCATCGTGGTGAGCGAGCACTTTGTCGTGCGCATCCCTGAAAACCTGGACCCGGCCAGCGCTGCCCCGCTGCTGTGCGCCGGTATCACCACCTACTCGCCGCTGCAGCACTACGGCGTAGAAGCGGGCGATAAGGTTGGCGTTCTGGGCATGGGCGGCCTGGGCCACATGGGCATCAAGTTTGCCAAGGCCATGGGCGCAGAAGTGACCCTGTTCACCCGCTCGGCGGCCAAGGCGGAAGAAGCCTACAAACAAGGTGCCGATCACGTGATCGTGTCCACCGACCCGGAGCAAATGAAAGCCGCAGCCGACCGCTTCGACTTCCTGCTGGACACCATCCCGGTCCCTCACGACCTCAACCCCTACCTCGAAACCCTGCGTTTTGACGGCGTACACATCCTCGTGGGCCTGATCGAACCGGTTGACCCGGCACTGGATGCGTTCAACCTGGTGTTCAAGCGTCGCGTACTGGCTGGCTCGTTGATTGGCGGCATTGCTGAAACCCAAGAAATGCTCGACTTCAGCGCAGCCAACGGCATCACCTGCGACATCGAAATGCTCGACATCAAAAACATCAACGAGGCGTTCGAGCGCGTGGTGAAAGGCGACGTCAAATATCGCTTTGTGATCGACATGAAAACCCTGAAGGCTTAACCACCGCCACCCTGTAGGAGCGAGCTTGTCTCGCGATCTTTTGATCGTTAAAAGATCGCGAGACAAGGACTGGGTTTTAGTCCGGCTCCGGGCCGATGACGAAGAATTCGCCGCTGCTCCACACACCCAGCCAGTTCTGGCCGTCGAGGGTGCGTGACTCGGCCAATTCGACCAGTTGGTAGAACACGTTGCGATGGATCAACGCTTCCAGATTACGCCGCACCAGCAGGTAAGGCGCGGGCTCTTGTGTCTCGGGGTCGATCTCGATGCGCAACGGGTGTTCTTTGTCTGCCGTGATCAGTTCATCCACGTTGGTGGTAAAGCGCAGCACTTGCTGCTCGCCCTGCCCTTCTACTGCCAGAGTGACCGCCACAAACGGCGCATCATCGACGGTGATGCCCACCTTTTCCACGGGTGTGATTAAAAAGTAGTCATCGCCATCACGGCGAATAATGGTCGAGAACAGTTTGACCATTGGCTTGCGCCCAATTGGCGTGCCCATGTAGTACCAAGTGCCATCACGGGCGATGCGCATGTCGATATCGCCACAAAAAGCCGTGTCCCACAGATGAACCGGAGGCAGCCCCTTGTCGGCCTTGGGGATTTGCGCCAACAGGTTACTGACGTCTACCGGCTCACTCATGCTGCTCTCCTTGACTTATTGATCGCTCAAGCCTATCAAGCTGCGCGCGTACTTAGCCAGCGGCGGGCCGATCAGGTCTTCGGGCTTGTTGTCGTGGAACGTCAGCAAGCCGCCACGGCTGCGGATGGTCGCGGTGTCGATCAGGTACTGAGTGCTGGTTTCAATCAACATGACCTGGATCACGCCACTGTCGACACCCAGGCGGCTGATTTCTTCTTGATCGAGCCATTCGTCGCTGTTGCCAATACGGTCGTCCGCCCGGGCGAAACGGGTGTACAGCAGGTAGTGCGCACCAAAGCCGCGGGCTTCGGCCATGGCGGCGTCCAGCCCTTCCGGTGCCTTGGCCCGGCGTACCATGGGGAAGTATTCAACAAAGCCGTTAAAGGCTTCTTCGGCCACCACGTTGGGCCGAACGTACGGGTCGCCCACAGGCGCAAACGCCCCTTGGGCGATGTAGATAAAGGAATCTGGTTGAATGCGCAGCGAATTGCTGCGGCGCGTATTGCTGTGATCGAGCAACCCGGCGTCGCTCATCTGATAACGCACGCCCTCGCCCATGTCGCTGACCGTCATACAGCCGCTCAGCGCCAAAACAGCCAGCCCCCCAACCAGACTACGCATTCTATTCTCCCGATGGCCGGCGACAGAAAACCGGCGAATAGTCGCGTAATGCAGTTTGCGCGCCAGTTTGAGTGCCTTCAGCCGCCGATGATCTTCATCACCGTGGCGCCACCTGAAAACGCAATGTCCTGCTTGTCGCCCAACGCTTTCATCAGCAGCCCTTGCAGCGCTGGCAAGGCTTCGTGGCGCGGCTTGTTGAGCAGGTCACCGACATAATGACGATTGCTCGACGACAAACAGCCATGCAGCCAACCCGTCGACGACAGGCGCAAACGCGAGCAGGTCCGACAGAACGGCACGCTTTCGTTGGCGATGACGCCAAAATAGCCGTGATCCGGGATGTGATAGCGCACTGCCGTGGCATCCATGGGCGCGTCGGCTTGCAGGTATTCGTAACGTTCGCCGATCAAGGTGAGCAATTGTTGCAGGCTGACGAACTGCTGCAAAAAACCGTTGCCGTCACTGGCCAAGTGGCCCATGCGCATGAGTTCGATAAAACGCAGCTCGTATCCTTGCTCAAGGCAGTAGTCCAGCAAGGGCATGACTTGATCAAGGTTTTGACCGCGCAGCGGCACCATATTGACCTTGATGTTCATGCCGGCGGCACGGGCTTGCCGCATCCCGTCGAGCACCGTCGGCAAATCGCCGCCACGGGCAATTCGGCGGAACGCCACAGGGTCGAGGGTATCCAGGGAAACGTTGAGTCGACGAATGCCAGCGTTGAGCAGTAACGGCAATTTACGCGCAAGCAACTGGCCGTTTGTGGTCAGGCTGATATCACTCAAACCCAACTGGCCAACTTCACGCATAAAGGTTTCAAGTTTGGGACTGACCAGCGGCTCGCCGCCGGTGATGCGCAAGCGCTCAATCCCGGCCGCTTCAATCAGGTAAGCGACCCCACGCACCATGGCTTCGGCCGACAGCTCGTCCTGCGCCGCGACCAGCCGCTTGCCGTTCGGCACACAGTAAGTGCAGGCGTAGTTACAGGCAGAGGTCAGACTGATACGCAAATTGCGAAAGCGTCTGCCTTGGCGATCAACAATCATGGAGGGCTCCGGCGCGAGGAATAAGGGCCACAGCAGAACAGGACTTACGCGTCATGTTCTGCTACGCCCCAAGCCCGAGTATAGACCTCACGGCATTCGGCCATGTCAGCAAATTACTCGACCGCAGGCGTGTCCGTGTCACGTTTGCGCTTGTTGCCCATGCGCACGCCGATGTCCATCAGGAACTGGAAAAAGCCTTCCTGATCTTCCAGCACATTGCTCCAGAACGGCGAGTGATACAGCGCCACGGCGCCGTGCACCAACGCCCAGGCGGCGCAATAGTGGAAGTAAGGCGGGACGTCTTCGAGCTTGCCTTCGCTAATCCGGCCTTTGATCAGCAGGGTCAGGTGTTCAAAGTTGGACGCGCGGATTTTGTGCAGTTCTTCAACCAGCTCAGGCACCTGGTTGCCTTTGACGACCTTTTCTTCCAGGCGATCAAACAGCCGATAGCGCTGAGGATCGCGCATGCGAAATTCAAAGTAGGCACGGGACAGCGCCTCTTTGTCTTTGTCCACATCTGCGGAGTGCAGCAACGTGTTCAAGTCGCGCTCGTAGTCGAGCATCAGCCGCAGATAGATCTCGGCCTTGGACTTGAAGTGCTTGTAGATCGTGCCTTTGCCAATACCCACGGCATCAGCAATCATCTCGACGGTGACGCTGTCTTCACCTTGTTCGAGGAACAGCTTGAGCGCGGTATCGAGAATTTCTTGCTCGCGGCGACGAAACTCACGGACCTTACGGGGTTCTTTGTGCATAAGAAAAGGTCTGTAGGGGTCAAAATAGAAGCGGAGTATTATGCATTAGTCACGCTAAATTGCACGGACCATCCTACCGCTGGATGTTTACAGCTGAACACAGAGCCACAGAAGCGTACTCAAACGAATTGCGAGTATTCCAAATCTGTTTAAAAAACGACCAATGCGTCACTGGACGTTCGACAAAGCTGACCAATACTTACCTTGTCGGCGTTACATCCCCCCAAATGCCACGCCGGCATTTGAGGCAGCACTGGATGTGCACCTCTGTTTTACTCCTAATGGTCTTAACCCGGATTCCCCAGAGTCCGGGTTTTTTTTGCCTTTTTCTTTGTAGGAGCGAGCTTGCCTCGCGATCTTTTGATTTTCCAAAAGATCGCGAGGCAAGCTCACTCCTACAGGGGTATCGGCAGGTTTAAGCTTTAACGCGGGCCAGCGGGAACAGGCGCTTGAAGTTTTCGGTGGTCTGCTCGGCGAAGCGCTCGTAGGACTCACCGCGCAACATAGCCAGAAACTCTGCCACTTCACGCACGTATTGCGGCAGATTCGGCTTGCCGCGATGAGGGATGGGCGCCAGGTAAGGCGAATCGGTTTCGACCAGCAAGCGATCCGCTGGCACCTTGCTGGCAACATCGCGCAACGCATCGGCGTTGCGAAAGGTCACAATCCCCGACAACGAGATGTAATAACCCATGTCCAATGCCGCCTTGGCCATGCCCCAGTCTTCAGTGAAGCAGTGCAGCACACCTGCCTGGGGCAGTGCCGCCTCGCGCAGCATGGCCAGGGTGTCAGCGCGGGCGCCACGGGTGTGGATCACCACCGGCTTGCCGGTCTGCTGCGCCGCTTCCAGATGAACCCGAAACGACAGCTGTTGCAGCTCGGCCGCTTCAGGCTCGTAGTGGTAGTCCAGACCGGTTTCACCAATCGCCACCACCTGCGGGTGGTTTAACTCACCCAGCAGCCAGTCCAATGCAGGCGCCGCCCCCGGCTGCACGTCCAGCGGGTGCACGCCCACCGAGCAATCCACATCGGCATAACGCTCGGTCAGGGCTTTGACGTCTGCGGCGTTGTCGGCGCTCACGCCAATGCACAGGAAATGCCCGACGCCCCGCTGGCGCGCAGCCTCAAGGGCGGCGTCGAGCGAACCGTCGTGAGCGTTCAGGTCAAGACGATCGAGGTGGCAATGGGAGTCAACCAACATACAAAAATTACCTGCTCATCAAATCAATCAAATCAGCGCTGGCCGGGCAGGCTTGCCCATTGCACCAGTAAAGCTTCCAGCAACAACACACGGTTGAGGTTGGCCTTGCCCAATACTTTTTGGCGCTGGGCAAGGATCCAGTCCTGAATAGCCAAGACTTTGTCCTGCGGGGTTTTCTGCGCCAGGTATTGCAACACTTTGCGCATGTCTTCCAGCCCCAGGCCGGTTTCGTCCTCGGTCAACTGGTAACGCAAGATCAGGCTCGACCAATCGCAAAACCAGTCAAACAACAACAGCAAAGGAATGGCATTCCAGCCTTCAGCCAATTGAGTGGCCGAGGCTTCACGCTTGAGCAGCTTTTTGACCCCGTCCACGACCGCAGCCCGTTGCTCACGCACACCTTGCGCCTGCAACTTGACCGCCGCCAACGGCGAACCCGCGGCCAACGTTAACAGCTGCGCCCGCTCATCACTGCTGCATGCAGGCAAGGCGCCGGCCAGCCACTGCTCGCTCATGGCGGCGCTGGGCAATGGGCAGGCTTGCTGCACGCAGCGGCTGCGAATGGTCGGCAACAAACGGCTCGACTGGTGGCTGACCAACAACAAAACCGTATTGCCGGACGGCTCTTCAAGGCTTTTGAGCAATGCGTTGGCCGCATTGATATTCATGGCCTCGACCGGCTCAACCAGCACCACCTTGCGCCCGCCCAGTTGCGCGGTTTGCACCACAAAGCTAACCAGATCACGCACCTGGTCGACCTTGATCGGCTTGTCGGCTTCTTCAGGCTCAAGGATATAGTTGTCCGGGTGGCTACCAGCTGCCAGCAACAAGCAGGATTTGCACTGGCCGCACGCATCAAGCCCGACAGGCGACTGACACAGCAGGCGCACCATCAGGCGTTCAGCCAGCGCCCGCTTGCCGATGCCCGCAGGTCCGTGCAGCAGATACGCGTGGGCATGCTGTTCACGCCCCGCCAGTTGCTGCCACAGACCGTCCTGCCATGGATAAGCTTCAGCCACGGCACACATCCAGCACGTGCGGCAACAAGCGATCTAGTTGCCCCTGCACATTGTCCAGTGATTGCGCGGCATCGATCAGCCGGTAGCGCTCGGGCGCGGCCTGCGCACGAGCTAGGTAGGTGCTGCGCACCGCATCAAAGAAGGTACGGCCTTCCTGTTCGAAGCGGTCCAGCCGGCCCCGGGCGCTGGCGCGGGCCATGCCCACCTCAATCGGCAGGTCAAAGACCAGGGTCAGGTCCGGGCGCAAAGCCCCTTGAACGAAGGCTTCCAGGGTCGCAATGCGCTCCTGTGACAAACCACGGCCGCCGCCCTGATACGCGTAAGTGGCATCGGTGAAGCGATCGCACAGCACCACGGCGCCCCGCGCCAGCGCCGGGCGAATCACTTCGGCCAAATGCTGGGCACGGGCGGCAAACACCAGCAGCAGCTCAGTGTCGGCACACATGGCTTCATCGCTGGGCGCCAACAGCAACTCGCGAATCTTTTCAGCCAGCGGTGTGCCGCCGGGTTCGCGGGTCAAAACCACGTCGATACCCGCTTCGCGCAAACGCTCAGCCAGATACTCGCGGTTAGTGCTCTTGCCCGCGCCTTCGGGGCCTTCCAGGGTAATAAACAGGCCAGTCACAGGCAGCTTTCCTTAATCAATGTCATTGCGGGCTTGGCGCTGGTTGCTCAGCGGGTGCCGGTTCGACGGCAGGCGCCGAGTCAGTGGCCGGTTCTGCCGCAGGCGCCGGCACGGGTGCAGGGCTTGAACGGTAGTCAGCACGGCGTTTGATCTGGTATTCGCGCACTGCGTTGTTGTGCGCATCCAGCGTGTCAGAAAACGTGTGGCTGCCATCGCCCCTGGCCACAAAGTACAGGCTGCTGCCCGCCACCGGATGCAAGGCCGCATTAATCGCTTCGCGCCCGACCATGGCAATCGGTGTCGGCGGCATGCCGGGAATCGTGTAGGTGTTATACGGCGTCGGCTCGCGCAAGTGGGCGCGGGTCAGTTTGCCGTTGTAACGCTCACCGAGGCCATAGATCACGGTCGGATCGGTTTGCAGCGGCATGCCGATTTTCATTCGGCGCACAAAGACCCCGGCAATTTGCCCGCGCTCTTGCGGCACACCGGTTTCTTTTTCAATCAGCGAGGCCATGATCAACGCTTTGTAAGGATCGTCATAGGGCAAGTCGGCGTCGCGTTTTTCCCACTCCTGCGCCAAGACTTTTTCGAGGCGGTCGTAGGCTTTTTGGAGCAACTGAGCGTCCGTCATGCCGCGCACAAAGCGATAGGTGTCCGGGAAGAACCGGCCTTCGGGGAATTCCCCCGGATGCCCGAGCTTGGCCATGACTTCGCTGTCGCTCAGGCCGTCGAGGGTCTGCTCGATTTTTTCATGCTTGGCCAGGGCGCTGCGTACTTGGCGAAAATTCCAGCCTTCGACCAGGGTCAGGCTGTATTGCACCACTTCGCCCCGCTGCCACAAACCAATCAGGTCTTGCGCGGTCATGCCCGGCGTCATGCGGTACTCGCCGCTGTGCAAAGGCTGGCCCGCCATGTTGAAGCGCCAGTACAACCGCAGCCAGAACGCATCCTGGAGCGTTTTGTCCGCTTCAAGCCGGTTAAAGGTGCCGGTCGGGGTAGCGCCCGCCGGTACGTCAAGCAGTTGCTCTTGCGTCAGGTTCAGTGGCTGTTCCAGCGCCGAGTCGAGCTTCCAGGCGCTTGCGCCCAGCAGCAAGCCCGCCAGCACCAGACCCATCTCCAGCAGCACCAAGAATTTGCGTTTCACGTATCAAACATCCAGTAAGGTGCGAGCAATGCCTTGCAGTTTACGGGTGAGCGGCCCCACCGGCCAGCTCAGGTCTGCAAACGCGCGCACGGGCCAAATGCCATACACGCTGTTGCAGAGGAAGACTTCATCGGCCTGCCGCAACTGGGCAAGGCTGATGTCAGTGATTTGGCACGGGATGGCCAGTTGTTCGGCGTGCGCCAACAAAGCGGCACGCATCACACCGGCCACACCGCAACGCTGCAGGTCGGCGGTGATCAAGCCGCCGTCGCGGACTAAAAACAGGTTGCTAAACACCCCTTCAATCACTCGCCCCGACGTATCGCGCATCAATCCCTCGGCGTAGGCCGGGTCTTGCCATTCGGAGCGCGCAATCACCTGTTCAAGGCGATTGAGGTGTTTGAGCCCCGCCAACAGCGGCTGCTCAGCTAAACGGGTGGCGCAGTCAAACAGCTGGACCCCGTGTGCCCCATAGGCTTCAGGGTAGGCAGCAGCAGGGCTGGCTTGAAGAATTCGTCGAGGTTGAGCCTCGGCAGTGAAGCTGTAACCGCGCAGGCTGTCGCCGCGGGTCAGGATAAGTTTAAGGACGCCCTCGCCCATCGCTTGCGCATAGGCCAGCAATTCGCTGCGGATCAAGGTGTGATCCGCAGCCATCGCCAAACGGGAACAGCCATGCGCCAGACGCTGCAAGTGCAGGTCCAGCAGCAACGGCTGGCCAGCCTTGACCGCGATGGTCTCAAACAGACCATCGCCGTAGGCCAGCCCACGGTCTTTCAGCGACGCCAGGGCGCTCGCCGGCTGACCGTCGACCCAGCTTTGCATCAGTCGGCGTACCGGCGGAACACCAGCGAGCCGTTGGTGCCACCAAAACCGAAGGAGTTGGACAGCACGACGTCGATCGGCATTTCGCGCGCGGTGTGCGCGACAAAGTCCAGGTCGCAGCCTTCATCAGGCTCGTCGAGGTTGATGGTCGGCGGCGCCACCTGGCTGTTGATCGCCAGTACGCTGAAGATCGCTTCAACCGCGCCTGCTGCACCCAGCAAGTGACCGGTCATCGACTTGGTCGAGCTCACCGCCAGCTTGTAGGCGTGGTCGCCAAACACCGACTTGATGGCCGACACTTCTGCCAGGTCGCCTGCAGGCGTCGAGGTGCCGTGGGCGTTGATGTACTGCACCTGATCAACGTTCACGTTGGCGTCACGCAAGGCATTGGTGATGCAACGCGCAGCGCCCGCACCGTCAGCCGGTGGCGAGGTCATGTGGAACGCATCGCCGCTCATGCCAAAACCAATCAGTTCGGCATAAATGGTCGCGCCACGCGCCTTGGCGTGTTCCAGCTCTTCGAGGACCAGCGCACCGGCACCGTCAGACAGTACAAAGCCATCACGGCCTTTGTCCCACGGACGGCTCGCCCGCGTCGGGTCGTCATTACGGGTCGACAGCGCACGGGAGGCACCAAAGCCGCCCATGCCCAGACCGCAGGCGGCCATTTCGGCACCACCGGCAATCATCACGTCAGCTTCGCCGTAGGCAATGTTGCGTGCAGCCATGCCGATGCAGTGTGTACCTGTGGTACACGCCGTCGACACAGCATAGTTAGGTCCCTGTGTACCCAAGTGGATAGACAGAAAACCGGAAATCATATTGATGATCGAACCCGGCACAAAAAACGGAGAAATCCGTCGAGGGCCTTGATCATGCAAGGTACGGCTGGTTTCTTCGATATTGGTCAAACCGCCAATACCCGACCCCATCGCCACACCAATACGTTCGCGATTGGCATCGGTGACTTCAAGCCCGGCGTTACGCACCGCCTGAAAGCCAGCTGCCAAACCGTACTGAATAAACAGGTCAAGTTTGCGGGCCTCTTTGACGGAGAGGTAATCCTCAACGTTAAAGCCCTGTACCGAGCCGCCAAAACGGGTGGAATAGGCAGAAAGATCCGTGTGTTCGATCAGACCAATGCCACTTCGGCCTGCCAGAATGCCTTGCCAGGTGCTTGGTACATCTGCACCCAGTGGCGACAACATCCCCATACCGGTGACTACGACGCGTCTACGCGACACAGCACTCTCCTTTATTCTATTGACGACACTTTGCATCACACCTAAAGAAAAAACCGCACGCCAGAGCGGCAGTGCGGTTTTTCCATGACAGCGCGCAGCGATTACAAACTATTACGCCTGGTGGGCAGTAACGTAATCGATAGCGGCTTGTACAGTAGTGATCTTTTCAGCTTCTTCGTCAGGAATCTCAGTCTCGAATTCCTCTTCCAGAGCCATCACAAGCTCAACGGTGTCAAGGGAGTCGGCGCCCAGGTCTTCAACGAAGGAAGCAGTGTTAACCACTTCTTCTTCTTTAACGCCCAGTTGCTCGGCAACGATTTTCTTGACGCGTTCTTCGATGGTGCTCATACCTTGTTTTCACTCCTAATGGACAAATTCAGGCAGCTGGCCAGTGGGCAAGTGTATCGAAAGGCTTTTCAGTTTTTCAACTGAAAGCTTTGTACTTACCCATCATTCACCGGCTACCTATAAATAGATTGCAGCTTTATAACGGATTTTAGACAGCTCGTATGACATTTTTTTGAAGCAATCCGTCACATTTAACTCATGTACATCCCGCCGTTGACCGGAATTGTAGCTCCTGTCACGTAGGCTGCACCGTCAGAAGCCAGGAAAGCGACCACATTTGCGATCTCTTGAGCCTGGCCCAAACGGCCCAGCGGAATCTGCGTCAGCAAGGCTTCGCGCTGTGCTTCTGGCAGTTCACGGGTCATATCGGTGTCGATGAACCCTGGTGCTACCGAGTTGACAGTGATCGAGCGCGAGCCCACTTCACGTGCCAATGCACGGCTAAAACCTTCAAGGCCTGCCTTGGCGGCGGCATAGTTTACTTGGCCTGCGTTGCCCATGGCACCCACAACCGAGCCAATACTGATAATTCGTCCCCAACGGGCCTTGGTCATGCCGCGCAAAACGCCCTTGGACAAGCGGAACAGACTGTTCAGGTTGGTATCGACAACATCATGCCACTCGTCATCTTTCATGCGCATCATCAGGTTATCGCGGGTGATGCCGGCATTATTGACCAAAATGGCCGGCGCCCCGAATTGCTCCTGAATGCTCGCCAACACCGCAGCAACGGATTCGTCGCTGGTGACGTTGAGTTCCATGCCAGTGCCTTGAACACCGTTTTCTTTCAGGGTGGCAGCAATACGCTCGGCACCGGAAGCCGAAGTCGCGGTGCCGATGACCACGGCGCCCTGACGACCCAACTCCAACGCGATAGCCTGACCAATGCCACGGCTAGCGCCCGTTACCAGTGCAACTTTACCTTGCAAGCTCATGCAGGCTTCTCCTAATTCAGATTCAGACCAGCGCTGCACGAGCGGCAGCGAAGGCATCCGGGGTGTTCAAATTGTGCGTCGTCACGCCTTCAGCGCAACGTTTGCTGATGCCCACCAGGACTTTGCCCGGTCCGCATTCAACCAAATCAACCGGGCCGTTGGCCGCCAGCGTCTGAACCGACTCAACCCAGCGCACCGGCTTGTACAGTTGCTCAAGCAAATCGCGTTTGAGAGTAGCCAGATCCGGGGCGATCGCCGCGCTGACGTTTTGTACCAGCTTGATCTGCGGCGCTTGCCAGTCGATCGCTTCGATAGACTCGGCAAAACGCTCAGCCGCAGGTCGCATCAGCTCGCAGTGCGAAGGCACGCTCACCGGCAACGGCAAGGCGCGCTTGGCGCCAGCGGCTTTGCACAGCTCCATGGCACGCTCAACAGCCGCTTTGGCACCGGCGATAACCACCTGACCCGGCGAGTTGAAATTCACCGCGCTGACCACTTCGCCCTGCGCGGCTTTAGCACACGCATCAATAACCACAGCGTCGTCCAGCCCCAGAATCGCCGCCATGGCGCCCTGACCGGCCGGTACGGCTTCCTGCATCAGGCGACCACGGCGCTCAACCAGCTTCACAGCATCCGCGAGGCTCAAGCAACCCGCCGCCACCAGTGCGCTGTACTCGCCCAGGCTATGGCCTGCAACAAAGTCAGGACGCTTGCCACCTTCAGCCAGCCACAGACGCCACAAGGCGATAGAGGCCGTCAGGATTGCAGGCTGAGTAATGTCGGTTTGGTTGAGCTGTTCGGCAGGACCGTTCTGGGTCAACGCCCACAGGTCATACCCTAGAGCGTCAGACGCTTCTTTAAATGTTTCCAGGACCAGCGGATGTGCCGCGCCCAGCTCGGCCAACATGCCGAGGGACTGCGAACCCTGCCCTGGAAAGACGAATGCGAGGGATGTAGACATGTAACAAGCCCCTAATGATCTTGTCGTCGGTGAATTGACGTCGCGCAGTGGCAGACGCAAGAAACTGACAGTTGGATGGCTGTTTCGACTGAGCGGTCACATTTAAGCACTCGCCCAACAAAACGCCTACGGTAACAACCCTTCAAGACGTCCATGTAAACGCTTTGGCAGGTCTTCATGGATTTCAATCAATGCACGCTCTATCGCACTTTGAAAGCCCTGAGCACCTGCCGAACCGTGACTCTTGATCACAATGCCCTGCAACCCCAAAAAGCTCGCCCCGTTATGCCGGGCGGGCGCCAGATCGGCTTGCAGGCGACGCATCAACGGCAATGCCAACGCCCCCACAAAGCGACTGAACAACGTGCGCTTGAACACCGCCTCTAGCCGACTCGAAATCATCGTCGCCAGGCCTTCGCTGGACTTGAGCAATATGTTGCCGACAAATCCATCACAAACCACCACATCCGCCTCACCGCGATACACCCCATCGCCCTCTACATAACCGATGTAGTGCAACCCCGAGGCCGCCTGCAACAAAGCCGCTGCCTCCTTGACCTGCTGATTGCCCTTGACGTCTTCAGTACCAATATTGAGCAAGGCAACGCGGGGCCGGCTAATGCCCAACGCCTGCGCCGCCACCGAACCCATCAGCGCAAACTGAAACAACTGCTCAGCGGTGCAATCGACATTGGCCCCCAGATCCAGTACCTGGCAATAGCCGGTCTGGGTGGGAACTGCCGCGACCATCGCCGGGCGATCAATGCCAGGCAAGGTCTTGAGCACATGCCGGGACAACGCCATCAGCGCACCGGTATTGCCGGAACTCACACACGCCTGGACCTTGCCATCACGTAACAACTCCAGAGCCACCCGCATCGAGGAGTCCGGCTTGCTGCGCAACGCATGCGAAGGCCGCTCACTCATGGAGATCACTTCAGAGGCTGGGGTAATAGTCAGGCGCGAGCGATCCACAGCCGAATGGCTACTGATCAATTCTTCAAGCAGGGAGGGTTGACCAACGAGGGTCAGATGCAGCGAGGGCGTAGCAGACAGGCAAGCAATGCAGGCCTGAACAATGCTGCGGGGACCGAAGTCCCCGCCCATTGCGTCGATCGCGATGACCTGAACGGACAAGTGATTACTCGTCAGCGCCCTTGTCGATCACTTTACGACCACGGTATACGCCTTCTGGCGATACGTGGTGACGCAGGTGAACTTCACCAGTGGTTTTTTCTACAGACAGAGTGCTAGCCGAAAGAGCATCGTGCGAACGACGCATGTCACGGGCAGAGCGGGATTTTTTGTTCTGCTGAACAGCCATAATTGATTAACTCCTAAACGTTTGGGTCACGCTTTAACTGCGCCAATACACTGAACGGGTTGGACCGCGTTACCTCGTCCTCGGCTGGTTCGGGCTCGTCGAGACCCGCCGGCTGCTGGCATTCTTCCGGATGATGAGCAGGCACGATAGGCAAGGCGAGCAGAAGCTCTTCTTCTATCAATGCATGCAGATCCAAAGGATCTTCGCCCAGTTCCAGCACGTCATAACCTTTCGGTAACGACTGGGTATTCGCACCCTCCTTCACCACGGCATAACTGCATTCGCTGTGGATCGGCAGGGTGACCAGCTCAAGACAACGCTGGCAAACCATTTTGACCTCGACATCGATGGAGCTGTGGATTACCACAGATCTTCGCTCGTCGCGCTCAAAAACAAATTTAGCCTGGACCACACCGACATCGTCGGCGAGAGGGTCGCAGAGTCTCTCCAAATCAGCCAGCAGCACTTCACCTTCAAGGGTAGTGCCGCGATCAGCTAATTTGCGCGGGTCAACGTGAGATGGAATCGGGTCATTCAACATAGGCGCAGCATTCTAGGGACGAGCCCCTCACGTGTCAAAGGAAATTGTGCCTGTGCGACAACCGATACTCTCGTTAGAATTCCTGGCCGCCTACAGGAGTCGCGCATGTTACCTCTATTACTCGCTTCAAGCTCGGTTTATCGTCGCGATTTACTGTCGCGCCTGCGCCTGCCCTTCACCTGCAGCTCACCCGACATCGACGAGAGCCATCGCCCCGGCGAGTCTGCTCTTGAGCTGGTCCAGCGCCTGTCCCTGGAAAAGGCCCAAGTCCTTGCCGCCAGCCATCCGGCGCACCTGATTATCGGCTCTGATCAAGTCGCGGTACTCAATGGTCAGATCATCGGCAAACCTCACACCTTCGACAAGGCTCGCCAGCAATTGCTGAACGCCAGCGGCGCCAGCGTGAGCTTTCTGACCGGCCTGACCCTGCTCCACAGCCAGACCGGGCATTACCAGACCGACTGCGTACCGTTTACCGTGCACATGCGCCACTTGAACGCCGAACAGATAGAACGCTACCTGCACGCCGAAGAACCCTACGACTGCGCTGGCAGCTTTAAAGCAGAAGGCCTGGGCGTGAGCCTGTTCCAGCGCACCGAAGGCGATGACGCCACCAGCTTGGTCGGCCTGCCATTGATACGCCTGGTCGACATGCTGCTGGCGCAAGGCGTCGCCCTACCTTGACCAACTGAAACTGTAGGAGCGAGCTTGCCTCGCGATCTTTTAAAAGATCAAAAGATCGCGAGGCTCGCTCCTACGGGCTGATTTTCAGCCATAAAAAAAACCGGCCATTCAGGCCGGTTTTTTTGGAGCCTAACGATCAGCGCAGTGTCGGGCCTTGAAAACCCATCCACATGGCCAGTTTCTCAGCCACGCTGGCACCCAGCTTTTTCGAGAAGCGGTCAAGCGCCGATTCTTGCACAGTGAAATCGACCAGCTCTTTTTCACCGATCACATCACGCGCCACCGAACTGGCACTGCCCAGGCCGTCGATCAGCCCCAGCGGCAAGGCTTGCTGCCCGGTCCAGACCAGACCAGAGAACAACTCCGGGTGATCCTTGTCTTTCAGGCGATCGCCACGCCCCTGCTTGACGCTGGCAATGAACTGTTCGTGGGTAACGTTCAGCACACCCTGCCAAAACTTGGTTTCATCCGGCTTTTCAGGCTCGAACGGATCAAGAAAAGCCTTGTGCTCACCCGAGGTGTAGGCACGACGCTGAACCCCCAACTTTTCCATGGCTCCGACAAAGCCGAAACCTGCCGCCGTCACACCGATCGAACCCACCAGGCTCGCCTTGTCGGCATAAATCTCATCAGCCGCACTGGCAATGTAATACGCACCCGAAGCACCCAGGTCAGAAATCACTGCATACACCTTGGTGTCAGGGTGCAAACCACGCAGACGACGTATTTCGTCATATACATAACCCGACTGCACCGGGCTGCCGCCAGGGCTGTTAATGCGCAGCACCACACCTTTGACCTTGGGATCATCAAAAGCTGCGCGCAAGCTGGTGATCAGGTTATCGGCGCTGGCAGCTTCTTTGTCCGCAATCACACCCTGCACATCAATCAGCGCGGTATAACCGGCGCCCTTGGTTGCATTGCGCTCCATGTCCATCAACGGGGTAAACAAAAACAGCATCGCGATCAGGTACAGGAAAGTCAGCGACTTGAAAAAGATGCCCCAGCGGCGCGCACGACGCTGCTCCTGCACACCCGCCAACAAAGTCTTTTCCAGCAGCTTCCAGCTTTTATCATCACCGACTGTCGGCTCGCCTTCAGCCGGCGCCTTCCATTGATCAACCATGCTCTACCCCTGCAAAGACTTTATTTAACCTGCCGACCCAGCCAGGTACGCAATTCGGGAAACTTATCAATTGCCAGGCGCGGTTCAAACGTCAGCAAACGCTCCACTGGTTGAGCACCATAGCTCACCGCAACCGAGTCGATACCGGCATTGCGCGCCATCAGCAGGTCAAAGGACGCATCCCCGACCATCAACGCCTGGCTCGGCGGCACATCACAATGGGCGAGGATCTGATTAAGCATCAAAGGGTTCGGCTTGCTGGCGGTTTCGTCCGCCGCCCGGGTGACGTCGAAAAAGCGTTCCCAGCCATGCACCTTCAGCACACGATCAAGCCCGCGACGGGCCTTGCCCGTCGCAACGGCCAAACGGTAGCCGTCAGCCCGGAACGCCTCAAGGGTGTCAGCCACCCCTGCAAACAACGGTGAAGGCTGCTCATCCATGGCGATATAGACGTCAGCGTAATGCTGACGAAAAACAACCATTTCTGGCTCAGCCATGTCCGGATAAAGCGTCAGGATGGCCTCGGGCAAACCCAAGCCGATAATCCCGCGAATGGCCATTTCATCGCGCTCAGGACGACCTGTGCGCTGCGCGGCGACTCGCATCGCCGTGACAATCCGCCCCACAGAATCGGCCAGCGTGCCATCCCAATCGAAGATCAGCAGCTTGTACTCACTCAGCACTCAGACGCTCCACTGTTTTGGCCCACATATCGTCAACCGGAGCCTGTAACTTCAACTCGCCACCGTCCGGCAGCGGCACGGTCAGCATGTAGGCATGCAAGAACAAACGCTTGCCGCCCAGATCACGAATTTCTTTGGAGAAGTCTTCATCGCCGTACTTGGTGTCACCGGCAATACAATGACCCGCATGCAGCGTGTGCACGCGAATCTGGTGGGTACGCCCGGTAATCGGCTTGGCCTCGACCATGGTGGCAAAATCGCCGAAACGGCGCAGCACCTTGAACACGGTCACCGACTCCTTGCCCTCCTCGTTCACCTCGACCATACGCTCGCCCGAACGCAGATTGCTCTTCATCAGCGGCGCACGCACCTGCTTGATCGAGGTTTCCCAGCGCCCACGCACCAGCGCCATATAGCGCTTGTCGATACCGTCACCGCGCAAGGCTTCGTGCAAATGGCGCAACATGCTGCGCTTTTTCGCAATCATCAGCAGGCCGGAAGTATCACGGTCCAGGCGATGCACAAGCTCAAGCTCTTTGATTTCCGGACGCAACTGACGAAAGGCTTCAATCACGCCAAAATTCAAGCCGCTGCCGCCGTGCACCGCGATACCGGCGGGTTTATTGAGCACAATCAGCGCCTTGTCTTCGTAGACAATGGCCGCTTCAAGGCGCTGTAACAAACCTTGCGCCACTGGCACTGGCTCATCGCGCTCAGGCACCCGAACGGGTGGCACGCGCACGATATCGCCCGCCTGCAGCTTGTACTCAGGCTTGATCCGGCCCTTGTTCACGCGCACTTCGCCTTTACGCAAAATGCGGTAAATCAAGGTCTTGGGAACACCCTTGAGCCGTGCGAGGAGGAAATTATCGATGCGTTGGCCGGCATATTCCGGCGTGACCTCAAGCAGCTGAACGCTGGGGGTCGGGGGGGTAGTCGTCGTCATGGCGCGGATGATAACAATTTTTTATGGAATTGAAGCACTTAATCATTACTGCTATAGTCGCGAACGCCGCCAAAAGCGGCCTGGACAGCGGTATAACGGTGAATAACCGACCCTGACCAACGCTCTTCACGAGGACGGAAGGCCGTCCTACGGGGCTTTTGCTGCATACGGAACACTTGGAGTTGTAACAAGCGCAGGTGACATGAGGCCTGAAGCGAGCCTGGAAAGCAGAGTGCAAACTCGCCTTTTACGCCGATATTCACGGCCAGTTCACAAAGTGCAGTCAGCTTCGGGTTTTTCGAGCGATTGTTTCGGAAACCATCGCCTTTATTAGCCATGATGCGTGAACTCCCCTTTTGGAGAACACGGTAAATGCCAACCCGCTGCGGATTCTGCGCGCGGCAGCACCCGAATTATCAAGGATACGTGTAGGGTGGAGATGCACAACCGCCGGACTGTGTAGCAATAGGCTTTATCAAGACGCTTCATCTCGTCCACAGCCGCTGGTTGATTCCTCCTCCTGACTGAGTGCTTATTAAGTCACCACAGCAAGCAGGAAGCGTAAGTCGCGACTTCGCCCCCATTGGTCGAACCTCGCTGGACACTGGAGTGGCCAACTACTCCTGACGCACCTGACACCGACCATGAGAAGTCGTGTGTGCCGAACGCCGTTTCCGGTAGCCCGGAAACCGACGGTACAACATGAAAAGAATGCTGATTAACGCAACTCAACCCGAAGAGTTGCGCGTTGCACTGGTAGATGGCCAACGCCTCTACGACCTGGACATTGAGTCCGGTGCCCGCGAGCAAAAGAAAGCCAACATTTATAAAGGCCGTATTACTCGCATCGAACCCAGCCTTGAGGCTGCCTTTGTCGATTTCGGCTCTGAGCGCCACGGCTTCCTGCCCCTTAAAGAAATCTCCCGCGAGTACTTCAAGAAAGCCCCTGAAGGCCGCGTAAACATCAAGGACGTCCTGAGCGAAGGCCAGGAAGTTATCGTGCAAGTCGAAAAAGAAGAACGCGGCAACAAGGGCGCAGCCCTGACCACGTTCATCAGCCTCGCTGGCCGCTACCTGGTCCTGATGCCGAACAACCCGCGTGCTGGCGGTATTTCCCGTCGCATCGAAGGCGAAGAGCGCAACGAACTGCGCGAGGCCCTGAACGGCCTGATCGCTCCTGCAGACATGGGCTTGATCGTGCGCACTGCAGGCCTGGGCCGCAGCAGCGAAGAAATGCAGTGGGACCTCGATTACCTGCTGCAACTGTGGACCGCCATCAAAGAAGCTTCTCTGGATCGCTCCGCGCCGTTCCTGATCTACCAGGAAAGCAACGTCATCATCCGCGCCATCCGCGACTACCTGCGCCAGGACATCGGCGAAGTGCTGATCGACAGCGTTGAAGCCCAGGACGAAGCCCTGACCTTCATTCGCCAGGTGATGCCGCAGTACGCCAGCAAAATCAAACTCTACGAAGACAGCGTTCCGCTGTTCAATCGTTTCCAGATCGAAAGCCAGATCGAAACCGCTTTCCAGCGCGTCGTCGAACTGCCTTCCGGCGGCTCCATCGTTATCGACCCGACCGAAGCCCTGGTGTCCATCGACATCAACTCGGCGCGCGCCACCAAAGGCAGCGATATTGAAGAAACCGCCCTGCAAACCAACCTTGAAGCGGCTGAAGAAATCGCCCGTCAGTTGCGCCTGCGCGACATCGGCGGCCTGATCGTCATCGACTTCATCGACATGACCCCAGCCAAAAACCAGCGCGCCGTGGAAGAAAAAGTCCGCGAATGCCTGGAAGCCGACCGCGCCCGCGTACAAGTAGGTCGTATCTCGCGCTTTGGCTTGCTGGAAATGTCCCGTCAGCGCCTGCGTCCATCCCTGGGCGAAAGCAGCGGCATCGTCTGCCCGCGTTGCAACGGCACCGGCATCATCCGTGATGTTGAGTCGCTGTCGCTGGCCATCCTGCGCCTGATCGAAGAAGAAGCCCTGAAAGACCGCACTGCCGAAGTTCGCGCCCAGGTGCCGATCCCGGTGGCAGCGTTCCTGCTCAACGAAAAACGCAACTCGATCACCAAGATCGAACTGCGCACCCGCGCACGCATCATCATCCTGCCGAACGATCACCTCGAAACGCCGCACTTCGAAGTTCAGCGTCTGCGTGATGACAGCCCGGAAGCCAACAACAACCAGTCCAGCTACGAAATTGCTGCCGCTGCCGCCGAGGTGGAAGAAGTCCAGCCAGCCGCTGCGACCCGCACCCTGGTTCGTCAGGAAGCCGCTGTTAAAACTGCACCGGCTCGCGCCTCGGCTCCGGTCCCGACCGAAGTGGCCGCACCGGTTGCCGCACCGGCACCAAAAGCCGCCGAGCCAAGCCTGTTCAAAGGCCTGGTGAAGTCGCTGGTTAACCTGTTCGCTGCCAAGGAAGAGCCTGCTGCGCCAGCCGTGGTTGAAAAACCGGTGGCGACCGAGCGCCCTGCGCGTAACGAAGAGCGTCGCAATGGCCGCCAGCAAAACCGTAACCGCAACGGTCGCCGTGACGAAGAGCGCAAGCCACGTGAAGAGCGTGCTTCGCGCGAAGAACGTGCCCCTCGTGAAGAGCGCGCCCCGCGCGAACTGCGTGAGCCGCGTGAAGAAGCTCCAACCGTAACCACCGCTCGCGAAGAGCGTGCACCGCGTCCGCCACGTGAAGAGCGCGCACCTCGCCCACCACGCGAAGAACGCAAGCCACGCGGTGAGCGTGAAGAGCGCGTTCGCGAACTGCGCGAGCCTCTGGACGCTGCCCCGGCAGTGGCTGCAGCTGCTGCCGTTGTCGCCACCGAAGAAGAACGTCCGGCCCGTGCGCCGCGCGAAGAGCGTCAGCCTCGCGCACCACGTGAAGAACGTGCACCACGCGAAACCCAGGCTCCAGCACCGGCTGCTGAAGACGAAGAAGTCGCGACCAACGAAGAGCAGGCGCAGGACGACAACCAGGACACCAACGAGGGTGATCGCCCACGTCGTCGCTCCCGTGGTCAGCGTCGTCGCAGCAACCGTCGTGAACGTCAACGCGATGCCAACGGCAACGTGATTGAAGGTTCGGAAGAAAACAGCGAAGAAGCCACCGCCGAAAACGCTGCTGCCGCACCTCAAGTCGCTGCCGAGCACCTCGCAGAACAACAAGCCGCTCACACCCAGGCCATCAGCGCTCCTGCTGAAGCCCAGGCCAACGAGCAAGCTGAACGTGCCACCCAAGCCATTCAGGAATCGGCACCCGCCGAAACCGTGGCAGCGGTAGAAGCGCAAACCACTGAAGTGGCCATCGTGCCAACCCCGGCGGTTGAAGCGCCGGTTGTTGAGAAGCCAGCGGTTGAAGCCCTGGTTGTCGAAGCGCCTGTTGTTGAAGCAACTGCACCGGTTGAAGCGATCAAGGCACCTGAAGTTGAAGTGCCAGCGGTACAGGCCGAGCCTGAAGTCAAGGCAGCTGCCGAGCCTGCTCCGGTTGTCGAAACACCGGTCATTGCCGCGCCAGAGCCTGTGGTTGAAGCCGTTGTCGAAGCCCCGGCAGTAGAAGCGCCACGCGAAGAAGCGCCGGTGATCGAGACGCAAGTTGTCGAGAAAGCACCTGAGCACGTCAAGGAAGCCCGTGTTGTCCGCGAGCCAGTTGCCGAGCCTGCCATTGTCGAGACCGCTCCAGCGCCAGTCGCTGAGCCAGTCGCTGAAGTGGTTGTGGCTGAAGCAGCTGTCGTCGAGACAGCCGTTGTGGCACAACCGGCTCCGGTTGAAGTGGTCGAAACCACCGAAGTGGTTGAAGTGGTAGCAGCAGCGCCGGTTGTCAGCGCACCGAGCAACGGTCGTGCACCTAACGACCCGCGTGAAGTACGCCGCCGCAAGCGTGAAGCTGAAGCAGCCGCCGCGAAAGCAGCAGCCACGGAACAGGAACACGAGTCTAAACCCCTCGCCTAATTCCGCCGGCCACTAAAAAGCCCCGCCAGTTCTGAACTGGCGGGGCTTTTTTTATTCTGTTGTGCAATCAAAAAAACCAGAACGAGCGGCGCTCTTTCTCCAGTTCGTCGCGGCACTGGGCAAGTTGCGCGCCATAGGTTTGCGATTGCTGCTGAACCTTGCGCGCCACCTGCATCAACCAGGGTTTGCCACGGTAGGTGTTGCGGGTAAAACCACCGCGCCCCTCGTGATACGCCAAGTACTGGTTATAAGCATCCCACTTGGAAATCCCCAACTGACGTTGAGTACCTGCGGTATACCAGCCGATAAACATGATGGCGTCAGCATAGTTGTCCCGCGAACCTGAGCGCCCCATCGCCCGCTCAAAGTCTTTCCAGGCGGGTGGCTGAGCCTGTGCATAACCATAGGACGGGCTGACCCTGCCCCACGGGATCACCCACAGCAGGTAGGCGCGCGGCGGAAGTGCGTCGGCCACAAAGCTGCTTTCCTGCTTCATGATCGCCATGGCCACGTTGGGCGGCGTGCCCCATTGTGTCTGCATCGCCACCGAATCCTTGTACCAGGCCGGGTATTGGCGATAGATGTTGCACAGGTTGTTTTGGTCCCTTGGCGGGGCCGTCATGCAGCCGGTCAACGTCACCAAGGTTATCGCTAACGCACACGCGGGTAGTTGCTTCATGACTCGTCCAGACCTGAAAAACAGTGGGATACACACCAAGCCTGCGTGGGCGTGAAATCAGCCAGCGAGACTGCCGCCCTTAATACACGTTGGGTTCCATCTCAAGTTGCACCGCAAAACGCTGCTGGATATCGGCCTGAATGCGTTGCGCCAGGGCCAGCAGTTGCAAACCGGTGGCCGCGCCATAGTTCACCAGCACCAGCGACTGCAAGCGATGCACACCGGCATCCGCCTCGCGAAAGCCTTTCCAGCCTGCGGCCTCAATCAACCAGCCTGCCGCCAGTTTGACCTGACCATCGGCCTGTGGATAACCGATCAGCCCCGGGTGGGTGAGTTTCAACTCGTCCGCCTGCTGCGCCGACACCAGCGGGTTTTTAAAGAAGCTGCCAGCATTGCCCAACACCGCAGGATCTGGCAGTTTTTCACTGCGAATGCTGCTGATAGCCCGGCTTACATCTTTGGCCGTGGGCTGCTCAACGCCCTGCTCGCTTAAACGCTGGCGCACCGGGCCGTATTCCAGATGCAGACGCTCAGCGCGGTTCAGGGCAAAACGCACGCGTAAAATCAACCAGCGGCCCGGCTGCTGCTTGAAGATGCTGTCGCGGTAGCCAAACTCGCACTCGGCCAGGCTGAACTCACGCAATTGCCCGGTGTGGCGGTCCAGGGCTGTCAGGCCCTCGAACACGTCCTTGATCTCGACGCCATAGGCGCCAATGTTCTGCATCGGTGCGGCGCCCACGGTGCCGGGGATCAAACTGAGGTTTTCCAGGCCGGATAACCCTTGCTCCAAGGTCCACAGCACAAAAGCGTGCCAGACCTCCCCCGCCTCGGCCTCGACAACGGTGCGCTGGCCATCGTCGGCAAGCACCCGAATACCGCGACTGGCCATGCGCAGCACCAGGGCGTGAACGTCGCCGGTGAGCAACAGATTGCTGCCGCCGCCGATCACCAGCAACGGCAGTTGTTGCTCGGCCGAATAGTGCAGGGCTTCACGCACATCACTGTCGGTATGCGCTTCGGCCAGCAGGCTGGCACGCGCCTCAACGCCGAAACTGTTAAATGACTTCAGTGACGCATCAACCTGCAACTGCAAACTCATAAACGGCCCTTCAATTCAATCACCAGCAAATCGCACGCGCGCTCAACCAGGTCGAGCACTTCTTCAAAGCCCTGTTCGCCATCGTAATAAGGGTCCGGGACTTCATCCTTGACCGCCGCATAACGACGCAAGAACAAATCCAGTTCAGCCTTGGCGCCTGCGGGCTGCAAGGCGCTGAGGTCACGCAAATTGCTCTTGTCCATCGCCATAATCAGGTCATAGCGATTGAAGTCGGCAGCACTGACTTGCTGCGCACGTTGCGCCGACAAGTCATAGCCGCGGCGCTTGGCCGCCCGCTGGCTGCGCACGTCCGGCGCTTCGCCCGCGTGCCAGCCCCCCGTCCCGGCAGAGGCCACCTCGATGCGCTCAGCCAAACCGGCGTCACGCAGCTTTTGGCGCAACACGCCTTCTGCGGTGGGTGAGCGGCAAATATTGCCCAGGCACACAAACAGGACGCGCATTAACCCTCCAGCAAACGCCGAACGCGCTCAAGGTCTTCAGGGGTATCGACACCGGCTGGCGGCGCTTCAAGCACATCACCGACGTGGATTCGCACGCCGTGCCACAGGGCGCGCAACTGCTCAAGACGCTCGGTGTTCTCGAGCCAGCACGGGCCCCAGTTGACGAAGTCCTGGAGGAAACCGGCACGGTAGGCGTAAATGCCAATGTGGCGACGGTACGGCACACCGGCAGGCAATGCGTCGGGCTGTTGGGCGAACTCATCCCGCGCCCACGGCAAGGTGGCACGGCTGAACGTCAGGGCCAGGCCATTGATATCGCTGACCACCTTGACCACGTTGGGGTTGAACAATTGCTCAACGTCTGCAATCGGCTCAGCCAGGGTCGAGATGCCCGCCTCGGCGTGGGCGGCCAGGTTCGCGGCCACTTGATCAATCAATGCGGGCGGGATCAACGGCTCGTCACCCTGGACGTTGACCACGATGGCATCGCTGGCCAGGCCCAACTGTGCGGCGACTTCGGCCAGACGGTCAGTGCCGGACTCGTGATCTGCGCGGGTCAAGACCACCTCGGCGCCAAACGCCTGGCAGGCCTCAACAATGCGCGCATCGTCGGTGGCGACGACCACACGCTGGGCGCTGCTTTTGCAGGCTTGCTCCCAGACGTGCTGGACCATCGGCTTGCCCGCGATCATTTGCAGCGGCTTGCCTGGCAAACGTGTCGAGGCAAACCGCGACGGAATTACCACGGTAAAGGTCGGGGTCATTTATCCAGGCGCTCGTCGGTGCTCAGGGTACGGGCTTCGGTTTCCAGCATGACTGGAATGCCATCGCGGATCGGGTAAGCCAGGCCGGCGCCCTTGCTGATCAGCTCGGTTTTGTCGGCGCTGAGTTTGAGCGGGCCTTTGCACACTGGGCAAGCGAGGATATCGAGCAGTTTGGTGTCCATAGGAATTCCCGAAAAGTAAAAATGAGTTAGGGCAAAAGACGCTTTAGCTGTTGGTCAAACCAAAGGACAAAGGCCTCTGATGGAACCGCGTCGACCGCCAGATACCACCAGTCGGGTGACGCAAAGTCGCGGCATTTCACGGCGTCCTTTTCAGTCATGACCACGGGCAGCGGCGGCGTAAAATTCAAGACCTCGGCACTGTACGGCGCATGGTCAGCGAAAGCATGGGTGATTGGCCGCCAGTGTAGCGCTTCAAGGGTGGTGAAGAAACGCTGCGGGTTACCGATCCCGGCAACCGCATGCAGCGCTTGGCCAGACGGGAAAAAGTCCAGCGCCTGACGTTCTCCGCTGCGCAGGTTGATCAACGCCGTAGGCTGCAATTTAAAGGCAAAGCCCGCCTGCGGATCGCGCTCGGCGCCGTTATACAGCACCGCGTCTACGCTCTGTAAACGCTCGGCGGGTTCGCGCAATGGCCCCGCAGGCAGGCAATGGCCGTTGCCCAAACCTCTGGCATTGTCGATCAGTACCAACTCCAGATCCCGGGCCAGCCGGTAATGCTGCAAGCCGTCATCCGAGAGGATCAGATCCAGCGGTTCGCTGTCGAGCAAGGCGTTGACTGCGCGGCTGCGGTCAGGGTCGATCATCAGCGGCACGCCGGTGCGCTGCACGATCAATAGCGGCTCATCACCGGCCTGTGCGGCAGGTTGCTCGGCGGTCACACGCCAAGGCAGCTGTGGCGGCTTGGCGCCATAGCCACGGCTGACCACGCCCACCCGCAGGCCATTGCGCTGGCAATGCTCGATCAACCACAGGATCAACGGCGTTTTGCCGGTGCCACCCACGGTGATATTGCCAACCACCACCAGCGGCACCGGGGCGCGATAGATCTCGCCCTCGCCCGCCACAAAACGCGCGCGCTTGCGCTCAACCACAAGGCGATACAGGCATTCCAGCGGGCTCAGCAATTTAAGCAGCGGATGCCCGGTGTACCAGGCACGCAACAAACGATCAGACAGGGCCATCAGGGGGTCGCCTGCGACTCAACGGTGGTCATGCGCAAATGGCTGAAGCCGAGCTTGCCGGCGGCATCCATCGCCGTAATCACAAACTGGTGCTGGGCCTTGCCGTCAGCACTGATCGACACCGGCAGGCGGGTGTCGCCGCCCGAAGCCGTACGCAATGCATCCATCAGGCTTGCCAGATCGTTTTTCGGCAGCAACTGATTGTTGACCGAAAACACCCCGTCGGCGCTGATGGCGATGTCCAGCAGCTTGGTGTTCTGATCTTCGGTGGGCGCGCCGCTGACCGACTCGGGCAAGTCGACGCGCAGTTGAGTCTCGCGGGTGAACGTGGTGGTGACCACAAAAAACAGCAGCAGGATGAACACCACGTCGATGAGCGACGCGAGGTTGATGTCGACTGTTTCCCGTGGCTTGCGGCGAAATTTCACGCTTTGCTCCCGACCATGTCGACTTCGCGGTCGCCCTGCACCACTTCAACCAGCTTGATCGCTTCCTGCTCCATGCCGACCACTAGCTCGTCGACCCGGCGCTGCAGGAACCGGTGGAAGAACACCGAAGGTATCCCCACCATCAGGCCCGCTGCCGTGGTGATCAAGGCCTTGGAAATCCCGCCCGCGAGCACCGCCGCGTTGGTGGTCATGCCGGTGCCCATAAAGGCGCTGAAAATATCGATCATGCCCAACACCGTGCCCAACAGGCCCAGCAAGGGCGCCATGGCAGCAATCGTGCCCAAGGCGTTGAGGTAGCGCTCCAACTCGTGGATAACCCGGGCAGCGGCCTCTTCAATGCACTCTTTCATGATCTCGCGACCATGCTTGGAGTTGGCCAGGCCAGCCGCCAGGATTTCACCGAGCGGGGAGTCAGCGCGCAGTTGCTTGAGTTTTTCTTTGTCCAGCTGTTTGTCCTTGATCCAGACCCACACCTGCCCGAGCAAGTGCGGTGGGGTCACGCGGCTGGCGCGCAGGGTCCACAGGCGCTCGACAATAATGCCCAGCGCGGCAACAGAACTCAGAATGATCGGCAGCATCATCCAGCCGCCGGATTTGACCAGTTCCCACACAGTGACAATCCCCTCGAAAAAGTGCGCCACTTTACCACAAGGTCGACGTTAATCCCGCCAGAACCGCCGCTGCTCGCGCAGGCTTTCAGCCACCCCGAAGGTGCCCAGCCGAAAGCGTATGGCACCGTGCTCGGCGCTGTCCCAGATCCCCATGCCCAGCGCCTTGTAGCGCGCCATCACCTGCGGGTGAGGATGCCCAAAGGTATTGCCATGCCCTCTGGAGATCAACACTGCCGAAGGTGACAGGTTTTTTAGAAAGACCATCGAGGACGAGGTGCGGCTACCGTGGTGTGGCGCCTGCAACCAGTGCGTGGGCACCGCCAGAGGGCTGTCGAGAAAAGCCCGCTCGGCGTCGATATTGATATCACCGGTCAACAGCAACCGTTCGTCGCTGGCTTCGATCTGCAACACGCACGAACGCTGATTACCGTCGGTCGCGCCGTCCCATTGCCACAACGCAAACGTCACCCCGTCCCATTCCCAGCGTTCACCGCTGTTACAAGGCCCGGCCTGCAGCTGTTCGGCCAATAGCGGTACATCACCGCTGACCACCCGTTTCACCTTCATTGCCCGTTGTACCGCCAGCGCACCGCCCGCGTGATCCGAATCGGCGTGGCTGATCAGCATCATGTCCAGCGTACCGATGCCCATCGCTTGCAGTGCCGGGACCACCACACGTTCGCCCTGGTCAAGGTTGCGCACTTTTGGCCCCGCGTCGTATAGCAGCGTGTGATGGCGGGTTCGCACGATGATTGCCAGGCCTTGGCCGACATCCAGTTGCAGCACCTCTGCCTGCCCCGGCGGGACAAGCGTTCGCGGGGCAAACACCGCCAGCAGCACCAGCGGCCAGCCCAGTGGCCTCAGCACCATCCCTGCAGGCAGCAACAGCAGCAAGGCACCGAGCGCCGCCAGCAGCCAGACACTGATCGGCACGCTGGCAGGCAACCAGGGCGACAGCGTCCCGGCCAGCCATTTGAGCCCCCAAATCAGGCCATTGAGCAAGCCGCCCGCCACCCACAGCAACCCTTCACCCACCCCGGGCACCGGCAGCAACACAGTGCCCAGCAACGCCGCAGGCAACACCAACAGGCTGATCCACGGCACCGCCACCAGATTGGCCAGCGGGCCGGACAGGCTGATGGGCAGCCCGAGAATCCACAGCATCGGGAACAAGCCCACCGCGATCAACCCTTGCGGACGCAGCCATGCCGCTCGCCAGCTCCACGGGCCCAACCGTGAGCTAAAAGTAAAAATCAGCACCGCAACGGCCGCGAACGACAGCCAAAAACCCGCCATCAAGCTGGCCAGCGGTTCAATGATCAGCACCGCGTTGAGCGCCAGCAAAAAGGGCAGCCACACGCCCAAGTGGCGGAACCGCAGGCGCCATACCAATACCAGCCCGAGCATGGCGCAGGCCCGCTGTACCGGCACCTCAAAACCGGCCAGCACGCCGTAACCCAGTGCTCCGGCAAAAGCCAAGCCGCACGCCCAAGGCAACCACGGCAGCCGTCGTGGCCACAGGCCATAACGCGCCAGCAACGCCACCAGGCCATAAATGAGCCCGGCAAACAGGCCAATGTGCTGCCCCGAGATCACCAGCAAATGTACCGTGCCGGTCGCTTGCAGCAGCTTCCAGTCGTCAACGCTTAACCCCGAACCATCGCCCATCACCAATGCGGCCAACCATGGCGCCCGGCCGTTAGCGTCGGTTTGTAGCAACCGCTGGCGTAAACCGTCGCGCCAGGCATGCCGGACGGGCGCCAATAACTGACCATCCTTGATGGTGCCCGAGGCGCCAATGCGCTGGGCCAACAGCCAGGCCTGATAATCAAAGCCACGGGGGTTAAGCAGCCCTTTGGGCCGCTTGAGAGTGACCGCCAGTCGCCAACGCTCACCGCTGTTGACCGGCGGCCCGCCGTACCAGCTCAAGCGCAAGGTAGAAGGCAATGTGGCGTGGCGCGAATAAGCATCACGCAACTCAAAACGTACGGCCGCGTCGGACTGCTGCGGCAAACCGACCACCCGCCCTTCGACCCATAACGTGCGACCATCCAGCGCAGGCGACAGCCGGTCATCAAGCGCCGACTGCCCCTGCACACAGGCCCAGCTCAGCCCAAGCAGAAAAAGCCCTGCCGGATAAACCCGCACCACCATCAACAACAGCCCGGCACCCAGCATCAATAGCACACACTCAAGGGCGGGTATTGCCGGTAAAAATCGCAGCACGATCAAACCCGAAGCCAGCGCCAACATCCCTGAGTACATAACCTGATCCGAAGTAATCCCTGCCCTCGGATTAGCCGGGATTTATCGTCGCGGCCTAAAACATTGTCACAAAGTCTGAAGAGCCGACCTGCAAAATGCGGGCATACTGCCTCCCTGTTCCAAGCGAGAAGCCCATGCCACGGCGTTCAATCAAACGTTTCATGCCAGATCCGGCGCGCATCAAGGAACACAAATCCTTACGGTTTTTGGGCTCACTGCTGCATGACCCCAACCTCTGGCACCTCAATCGTCACTCTGTCGCCCGGGCGATGGCGGTGGGTCTGTTTGCCGCTTTTATCCCCATGCCCTTTCAAATGCTCCTGGCCGCCTGCCTGGCGATCATGGTGCGCAGCAATATGCCGATTTCGGTCAGCCTGGTCTGGCTGACCAATCCGATCACCATGCCGCCGATTTTTTACTGCACCTACGTGCTGGGCGCATGGCTGATGGACGTTCCGGCCCGCAGCATGCCCGATGAACTCACGTGGGCGTGGATCAGCAGCCAACTCTCGACCGTGTGGCAGCCGTTTTTATTGGGTTCGGTGGTGTGCGGGGTGGTACTGGGCGGGGTGGGTTACTGCTTGACCATGGTGTATTGGCGCTGGTGGGTCAGCCGGCAGTGGAAGCGGCGCAAGCAGCAGCGCAAGGCTTTGTAAAACGTGCCCTGCACCATCCTGTAGGAGCGAGCTTGCCTCGCGATCTTTTGATCTTTAAAAAGATCGCGAGGCAAGCT
>NZ_JBEOPQ010000055.1:0-36106 GCF_040310285.1 Pseudomonas sp. HY2-MNA-CIBAN-0224
AGCTTGCCTCGCGATCTTTAAAAAGATCAAAAGATCGCGAGGCAAGCTCGCTCCTACACAGGGTATTGGGTGTTCCTCAGGTAGAATGCCCGGCTTATTTCGCCGATTTGCAGCCTTGCCATGACTGAACCCACATCCTCCCCTTCCCCGCACGTCGCCATTATTGGCGGTGGCCCCGCCGGTTTGATGGCTGCCGAAGTGTTGAGCCAGGCGGGCGTGCAGGTGGATCTGTTTGACGGCATGCCGTCGGTCGGCCGCAAGTTTTTGCTCGCCGGTGTCGGCGGCATGAACATCACCCACTCCGAACCTTATCCGGCATTTTTGTCACGTTATGCCGAGCGGGCGCCTCACATGGCGCCGTTGCTGCGCGCGTTTGATGCCGATGCCTTGTGCCAGTGGATCCACGACCTGGGCATCGAAACCTTTGTCGGCAGTTCGGGCCGGGTGTTCCCCACCGACATGAAAGCTGCGCCGCTGCTGCGCGCCTGGCTCAAGCGCCTGCGCGAATCCGGCGTAGTTATCCACACCCGCCACCGCTGGCTGGGCTGGCAAGCCGATGGCCAGTTGCGCATCGACAGCCCCGAGGGCGAAAAACTGCTCAAGCCGGATGCCGTGGTATTGGCCTTGGGCGGCGGCAGTTGGGCACGGTTGGGTTCTGATGGCGCGTGGATGCCGCTGCTGGCAGAGCGCGGCGTCGAGCTGGCGACCTTGCAGCCGAGCAATTGCGGGTTTGATGTGGCGGGCTGGAGCGAAGTGCTGCGCAGCAAGTTCGCCGGGGCGCCCTTGAAGAACATCGCCATTGCCCTGGAGCACAGCGCACCACGCTTGGGCGAATGCGTGATCACCGCCAGCGGCATTGAAGGCAGTTTGATTTATGCCTGGTCTGCGCCGATTCGTGAGGCCATCAACCAACACGGCGCAACGACGATATTGATCGATCTGTTGCCCAACAAGCCTGTGGATAAAATCGCCGCGGCCTTGGCCAAGCCGCGCGGCTCACGCTCGATGAGCAAGCATTTGCACAGCCAGTTGGGTCTGGACGGGGTGAAAGCGGCGCTGTTGCGCGAGCTGGCCCCGGCCGATGACTTCAACCACCCGGCGCAGTTGGCCAAAGCGATTAAGGCTCTGCCCCTGACGCTGATCAAGGCGCGCCCGCTGGACGAAGCCATCAGCAGCGCTGGCGGGGTGCGCTTTGAGGCACTGGATCACAACCTGATGCTCAACGCCGTACCGGGTGTGTTCTGCGCGGGCGAGATGCTGGACTGGGAAGCCCCCACCGGCGGTTACTTGCTCACCGGCTGCTTTGCCAGCGGGCGCGCCGCAGGACTGGGGGTTTTAAGCTGGTTGCAAGCACAACGCTGATCACCTGGGTGGGAGCGGGCTTGCTCGCGATGGCATCGACGCGCTAATCAGATTGACCGAGGCGCCTGAATCGCGAGCAAGCCCGCTCCCACATATTGAAGGGCGGGTTATGGCTTGCGCTTGCGCGGGCCGGTGTTGAACACCGGGACTTTGCGCACAGGTTTGACCGAAGGCTCGGCCGGGGCCACGTCGCCGCTGTCCACCCATTTGCCCAGGTTGCGCTTGCCGCCACCGCCTGCTGCTTTAGGCTTTTTCGGTTTCTTCGGCTTTTTGACCACCTGGCCCGTCGCATCGGTTTGCGGCACACGGTGCTCTGGCTCGAAGTCAGGCTCTTCGTGGCGGGTCAATGTCTGACGGGTCAACACCTCAATCGCCGACAGCATGTTTACTTCGTCCGCACACACCAGCGAGATCGCCTCGCCTTTCTGGCCCGCTCGGCCGGTACGGCCAATTCGGTGAATGTAGTCTTCGGCCACGATCGGCAAGTCGAAGTTGACCACCAGCGGGAGGTCGTCGATGTCCAGGCCGCGCGCGGCCACATCGGTGGCGACCAGAATCTGCACTTCGCTGGCCTTGAAGCGATCCAGCGCACGTTGACGGGTGGCCTGTGGCTTGTCGCCATGGATGCCGTCCGCGTTGATCCCCAGGCCTTGCAGCTTGCCCACCAGTTCATCCACACCGTTACGGGTCTTGGCGAACACCAGTACTTGCTTCCAGCGCTGGGTGCGCAGCAAGTGCAGAAACAGCTCTGACTTGCGCTTTTTATCCACCGGGATCACCCACTGCTTGACGCTGCTGGCCGCCACGTTGCGCGGGCTGACTTCGATGCTCAGCGGGTTGTCGAGCATTTGCCCGGCCAACAGGCGGATCGCGTCCGAGAACGTCGCCGAAAACAGCAGGGTCTGGCGCTTTTTCGGCAAGGCACGGTAAATGTCGCGCAGCTCTTCGGAAAAACCGAGGTCGAGCATGCGGTCGGCTTCGTCCAGAATCAGGGTTTGCAACTGGTTGAACTTGATTGCGTTCTGGCGATACAGGTCGAGCAAGCGGCCCGGTGTCGCCACCAGCACGTCAACGCCTTTGCGCAGCTTCATCATTTGCGGGTTGATGCTGACTCCGCCGTACACCGCATAGGTGCTCAACGGCAGGTGCTCGGCGTACTGGCGAATGTTCTCGTGAACCTGTTCGGCCAGTTCGCGGGTCGGTACCAGCACCAGCGCGCGGATCGAGTTGCTGGTGACCTTTGGCCCTTCCATGGTCAGCAATTGCAGCAATGGCAAGGCAAAGCCGCCTGTTTTGCCGGTGCCCGTCTGGGCCGCGGCCATCAGGTCACGGCCTGCCAGCACGGCGGGAATCGCTTGGGCCTGAACCGGGGTGGGGGTCTTGTAGCCGAGCGCCTCAAGGGCGCGCAGCAAGGGCTCGATCAGGCCAAGGGTGGCGAATGTCATGGGAATACCGTCGAAAAAGGGCTGCGCAGGGGTGCATAAAGTGCAATGGCGCGCAGTTTACCCTAATTCAGACGGTTTTCTGCTTGCGCCACTGCGGCAACCCGATCAACACCACAGCGCTGATGATCACCGCCATCGCCAGGCACTCTTCGAAGCCGATGCTCTCGCCCGCAAACACGATACCCAGCATCACCGCCACGGCCGGGTTGACGTAGGCGTAGCTGGTGGCGGCGGCCGGGCGTACGTTTTTCAGCAGGTACATGTAGGCGCTGAAGGCGATGATGGAGCCGAAGAAGACCAGATACAGCAACGCGCCCCAGCCTGCGGCGGTGGGCAGATGGGTCATGCGCTCGCCGCTGAGCAGGCTGCCGGCCAGCAGCACCACACCTGCGGTGATCATTTCGGCGGCGCTGGCCATGGCGCCTGCGGGCAGCGGCAAATGGCGGCTCCACACCGAGCCGAACGCCCAGGCGGCTGCCGCAAAGAGGATCATCGCCGCGCCCAGCGGGCTGGCTTGCAGGTTGGAACCGAGGTTAAGCATGCCGATGCCGATCAGCCCCAGCGCGATACCGGCCCATTCCAGGCGGGTGTTGCGTGCGCCCCAAAAGTAGCCGAACAGCAACGTAAACAGCGGCACCGTCGCCACGGCCAGGGCCGCAACACCAGAGGCCACGCCCGAGTGCTCAGCCAGGGTCACGCCACCATTGCCGCAGGCCAGCAACAGAAAACCGATCATGGCTGCCGAACGCCACTGCACAAAGGTCGGTGTCGGCGCCCCGCGCCAGCGCATGTAGCCATACATCAAACAGCCCGCCACCAGAAAGCGCACCCCGGCCATCATCAACGGCGGCCAGGACTCAATCCCGATGCGAATCACCAGATAGGTCGAACCCCAAATGACGTACAACGCAAAAAAAGCACCGATCAGTTGTAACGGGAAACGACGTGCGGCAGGCATGGGGGCAGCTCGGAAGGCAAAGGCAGGGGACTTGGGATTCTAGACAAAGGGCTGCGAAATAATAAGTAACAGAACGCACCAAAAGTGACCCGTACACTTTGAGCTGTGCTGTTGAGGATCAAAAGCCCTCACCCTAACCCTCTCCCGGAGGGAGAGGGGACTGATTGGGGGATGTTGTTGATTATCTGCGGTCTGCAAGCAATAGCGCTGAATCCGAAAACTATTCGGTAAAGCTCCTTCTCCCTCCGGGAGAGGGTTGGGGTGAGGGCTGCTTTTAAACCCCGCTATAACGCTTCAGGTGTTCGTTGATCTTCGCTGCCGGGACTTTCTGCAATTTACACAGCAGGTCGTGATCCAGCGCTTTCAGCCCGTGCTGCTGGCGCAATTGCTCGGTCAGGTAGGCCGTCAGGTTGGCGGCCATTTCCGCATCGGCCATGGCCCGGTGAGCCTGCCCGGTGTGGGGCAAGTCGGCAAAGGCGGTCAGGGTGCCCAGCTTGTGGTTGGGTGCGGCCGGCATCAGCCGCCGGGCCAGCAACAGCGAACAGGCAAAGTTCTGCAAACGGGTGCGCTTGATGCGGCCCATTTCAAAGTCCCAGAACTTTTGGTCAAACGCCGCGTTGTGTGCCACCAGCGGGGTAATCCCCACGAACTCGTTGACCTCGTTCATCACCCGCTCGGCAGGCGGCGCGGTGCGCAGCATGGCGTTGCTGATGCCAGTCAGTTGCTCGATGAATCCCGGTACCCGCACGCCGGTGTTCATCAGGCTTTGGTAACGCTCGACGATGCGCCCCTGTTCAAGTATCACCACGGCAATTTCAGTGGCCCGGCACGAACTGCTCGGCGAAAGCCCGGTGGTTTCAAAGTCGATGACCGCAATGCGTTCCAAACCTGATCAATCCTGTCAAAAATGAGCGTTATTTAAGCAGCAAGTTGCCTTCAATCGGCACGTAGCGAGTGGCCGCGCGGATCAATGAGTTGGCGGTCAGGCCGGGCACGCCATAGGCCACGGTCTGGACCCCGTGCTTGTTGGCAATGCGCTCAAGCAGCAGGTCAAAGTCGCCGTCACCCGAGGCCAGCACCACTTCGTCGACATTGGCTGCCGAGTCCATGATGTCGATGGTAATGCCCACGTCCCAGTCGCCCTTGGCCGAGCCATCGCTGCGCTGAATATAAGGTTTGAGTTTTACCGTGAAGCCCAGGTTGCGCAGGATTTGCTGGAACTGCTGCTGTTTGCTGTCGCCCCGGTCAATGGCGTAGGCGTACGCCTCGACAATTTCACCGTGCTGGCTGATATCAGCCCACAGCGCCGCGTAGTTGAAATGGCAGCCATAGGCCTGGCGAACCGTGTAATAGAGGTTCTGCACATCCGCGAAGACCGCAATTTTTTTCACCGGCAAACCTCTTGAGGCCCAGGCAAGCGGGCAGGTAGGTAAAACACAAGGCCGCAGTATGCCAGCCTGCCGAGGGTTTGCGCGGATAAACCGCCCAGCGAGCCATTGGTCGCCGGGCATTGGGGGGATCAGACGAAGGAATCGTCGTCTGAATAGAAGCTGTCGTCGTCGTTGAAACCGCCGCTATCAAAGCCGGACCGATCGTTGTTGGCGAACTGCTGGTTGTCGTTGCCCCAACCATTGCCGCCCGCAGACGTCGGCTCTTCGATGATTTCTTCAACCACCTGCGGCTGTTGATGATGGCTGAACAAGCTGCTGATGCCCTGGGCGAGCATCACACCACCGGCCACACCGGCGGCGGTTTTCAAGGCTCCACCGAGAAACCCGCTGCCCGCCGCGGGCGCTGCAGCCGCAGGTGGCGGCGCGTAGGCCGGCGCTGATGCAGGCGGTGCTGAAGATGGGCCGTCGCGCCAGCCCCCAGAGCTTGGCGGGGCACTGAATGACTGGCTCGGTGCGGGTGCCGGAGCTGGCTCACGGCTGCCGCCACCAAACAGGCTGGACAGAAAACTGCCGCCCGTAGCGGCCGGCGCAGGAGCCGCCGCAGCGCGGGCTTGCTGCAATTCGGCTTGCAGTTGTTTGTTCTGCTGATCGAGCTGCTTGATCGCCGCCTCTTGCACCAGAATCGCCTGGGTCATGAAGTAAGGCGCCAACGGCTGGCGTGCAATGTGCTCGTTGATCAGCGACTGCGCTTGCGCGTCTCGCGGGGCCGCCTCTCGTTCAGCCTGTTGCAACCGGGTAAATAGCCCGTCAATCAGGGTTTGCTCTTCGCTGTTCATGACGACCTCGTTGGATTGTCGAAAAATCTGCTAACCGCCTACTACAGTAGGTACTTAAAAGTTATGGGGACGTTACGAGAAGTTTCAATGAACCTTTACCCAGCTTTACATTTGCTAACCGTCGCGTGTCATCGGTTAAAGTGGCGGACTGTTTCCAGACTGCTGAAACCTGACAATGAATCCGCTTACCGTTCTTCGTGACTCTCTGTACTTCATCCAGCGCAACCTCGGCCAAGTCATCACCCTGTGCTTGCCCTTGGTGATTATTGAAGCCGTGCTGCAATACGTTGTGGACGACGCGGTAGGCCCGAATGCGTCACAGGGCTACGCGCTCATCGTAGGCCTGCTGGTGTACCCGCTGTACACCGGGGCGCTGATTGTGTTCCTCGATGCCCGCAGCCGGGGCGAAAGCCCGAGCAACCGCGACGTGCTGGCCCGGGCGCTCAGCCTGTGGCCCAAGTTCGCCCTGTTGGCCGCCATCAGCACGCTGTTGATTGTGCTGGGGCTGTCGATGTTCTTTATTCCTGGCATCTACCTCACCGTGGTTCTGGCGTTTTCCGAGTACAACCTGGTGCTACGTGGCCAGCCACCGCTGACGGCCATCAAGTCGAGCCTGATCATGAGCCGCGGCCATTTCTGGCGGATCTTCGTCTGCATTCTGGCAGTCATGGGGCCTTTGCTCCTGCTCAAGCAACTGAGCTTTTCGCTGGTCCCTGAAGACACCAACGCGGTGGTGACGGTGGCACTGGAAAGCTTCAACAGCTTTTTGCAGTTGTTCCTCTCGGTGGTTCTGTTCCGGCTCTTTATGCTGATAAGCGAAAAGTCCGACGCATAACCAAGAAAATTTCCTATACCCAGAGCCTTGGGGGGCCGCGCTGCCGTCAGGTATGCTCGGCACCTCCTTCGCCCCTCATAAGCAGAGCCCATGCCACGTATACTGCGCCCCACTGTATTAGGTTTAGTGCTGAGCTCCGCGGTTGTGGCTGGCCTGATTTACAGCGTTACGTGGCGCCCGGACGCTAAAGAGGTGCTGGCAGTCAGTTGCCCTGTCGCCGCCCCCACGCTGGTGGCCGGGCAAGCGATCAAGATCATGACCTGGAACGTCCAGTACCTGGCCGGCAAGCGCTATGTGTTCTGGTACAACCTGATCGACGGCAGCGGCCCGGATGACCGCCCTACCCGTGAAGACATGGCCTTTAGCCTGGATGAAGTGGCGCGGGTGATTCGCGATGAGCAGCCCGATCTGATCCTGCTGCAAGATCTCGACGAAGAAGCCAAGGCCAGCGACTATCAAAACCAGCTCGCCCTGTTGCAGGAACGTCTGGTCGACCTCTACCCGTGCAGCACCCAGGCCTTTACCTGGAAAGCCGACTTCGTCCCCGACCGGCATATTTTTGGCAGCGTCGGGCGCAAGATCGTCACCCTCAGCCGTTACCAGATCGAACACGCCGAGCGCCTGCAATTGCCGGTGGCCGAGAGCAACCTGCTCAGCCGTCAATTCCAACCCAAGCCCGCCATGCTGGTCAGCTACCTGCCGCTCAATGACGGTGGGCAACTGGTGGCCATCAACACCCAGCTCGATGCTGCCACCCTCAACAACAGCAACCTCAAGCACCAGATGCAGGCCGCCGCAGCGCTGGTCGACAAATATGAAAGCCAGGGCACGCCGTGGGTGATTGGCGGCAACTTCAACCTGCTGCCCATCGGCCAGTTCCTGCGCCTGCCCGCTGAACAGCGTCTGGGCTACTCGCCTGACAGCGAGCTGCATCTATTGTGGGAAAAGTACCCGATGCTCCCCAGCAATCCGGAAGCCACCGGCATCGACCGCGAGCAATGGCTGACTTTCTTCCCCAACAACCCCAGCGTCGGCGAGCCTGACCGCACCCTCGACTACCTGTTCTACAGCCCCAAACTGCAACGCGTTGAAGGCTATGTGCGTCAGGAAGATACCCAGGCAGTGTCAGATCACTTGCCGGTAGTCGGGCGGTTCTTGCTGCCAGCTGATTGAGCAGGCACCACGAAAAAGGGGGGCGACCGTTACCGGTCGCCCCCCTTTTTTATTGCTCGCAAATGATCAGTTGCGGGCTGCCAGTGCGCCATTCACTGGCTGGTCTTTCTTCGCTTTGCCACTGTCGGAAATGAAGATCACGGTGATCAGGATGCCAAACAGCGCAAGCCCGGCCAGCAGATACAGACCGCTTTCGTAAGTGCCTGTCATTTCCTTGAGCGCGCCAATGATGCCAGGGCCAAAGAAACCACCCAGGTTGCCGACCGAGTTGATCAGGGCAATACCTGCCGCAGCACTGCTGCCACTCAGGTACAGCGCTGGCAGTGGCCAGAAAGGTCCTTTGGCGCCCATGATGCCTACCGTCGCCACGCACATCGCGATGATGGCCATGTTACTGCCGGTCAGCCAACCCGCCGTGCCCAGGCCACCGGCGATAAACAACAGGGAAATGATGACGAAGGCGGTGCGCTTCTGGAAACGGTCCGACAGGAAGCCGATGGTCACCATGCCGATGCATCCGACGACGTAAGGGATAGCGGTGATCCAGCCGATGTCCATGCCGCTGAAGCCTTGCTGCTTGATGATCTGTGGCAAGAACATCGACAGACCAATGTTGGCCGCCGTCGCGCAGAAGTAAATCATGCACAGGGCAAGGATTGACGGGTTGCAGAACACTTTCCACAGGGACGACTTTTCGTCCAGCGCGACAGGGTGCGCCTTGGCATCTTTATCCAGTTCGGACATCAACCACTGACGCTCTTCATCGCTCAGCCAGGACGCCTGCTTTGGCGAATCCGGCAGGTATTTGAGGACCACGCCGAACAGCAGCACGCCCGGGATCCCTTCAATCAGGAAGAGCCACTGCCAGCCTTTGAGGCCCAGCGCGCCATCGAGTTGCAACAGCGCCGTCGAGACCGGAGCACCAATGGCCAACGAGATCGGAATGGAGAGCATGAAAATAGAGATGATGCGTGCGCGGTAACGCACCGGGAACCAGTAGGTGAGGTACAGAATGACCGCAGGGAAGAAGCCCGCTTCAGCCACACCCAGCAGGAAGCGCATGATCAGGAAGCTTTTTGGGCCCTGAACCAATGCCATGCAGGTGGCGATCAGCCCCCAAGTGAAGAGGATGCGGGCAATCCAGCGGCGCGCACCGACTTTCGCCATGAGCAGGTTGCTGGGTACTTCGAACAGGCAGTAACCGATGAAGAACAAACCCGCGCCCCAGCCATAAACGGCAGCGCTCAGGCCAATGTCAGCGTTCATCGTCAGGGCGGCAAAGCCCACGTTGACCCGATCCAGATAGGAAATGATGTACAGGCAGATCAGTAGCGGCAAGAGCCTCAGAAAGATCTTGCGTGTCACCTGCTTTTCAATGGCAGTGCTCATAGTTAAGAACTCTTATTTTTTTAGGCTTAATGGATATCGCGGTAAACCACTGTCTAACTAATCTGGCAAAACACCTCATCTGAATGAATCGTTCATGCGCCGGTTAGCTAGCAAACCGACGAGGCCTTTGACGCCATGCGCGATTGCAGTAAGGCGCGAAGATTGCCACAGCAAGGCCCACATCCAAACCGAGAAAAAATGCGTCTATACATGCAGAAAACACATGAATGAGATGTGCGGTAATTTTGCCTACAGGTGCTCGAGCGCCCCTTAAAAGCCTCTAAAACGGCGGTTTCAGACCATAATCCCAGGATTTAATGGGCCGAGTATTTGACCGTGCGGCTGTTCGCGCTGTGCTGATCAAGCAAATGTCGTATGCTGGCCCTTTGATTTAAAGCGCTGCTTTCCCACCCCGACCATCGATTTATTCACGCAGAGTCAGCATGAATCCTCGGACACTTAACCCCTCAATCTCTTCCTTGCTGGCGTTCGAAGCGTCTGCCCGACATGGCAGTTTCACGCGCGCGGCCGAAGAACTAAGCCTGTCTCAAAGTGCAGTTAGCCGACAAGTTCAGTCATTGGAAGAACTGCTGGGGGTTTTGCTCTTCGACAGAATTGGCAGGCACATTACGCTGACGGAAGTGGGTCGCATTTATTCCGTGGAAGTTGCCGGAGCGCTGGCTCGAATTCGCGATGCAACCATGCAAGCCCTTGCCTACCGAAGTGGCGGCGGGTCTTTGCATTTGGGCGTATTGCCGACGTTCGGCACCAAGTGGTTGTTGCCGCGCATGAGTGATTTTTATGCCAAACACCCCGAAATCCTTGTGCATATCCACTCGCGTGCGAGCACCGTCGACTTCACCACCACCGGGCTGGATGCCGCCATTTGTGTCGGTGAAGGGGTCTGGCACCATGTGGTCTCACACAAGCTTTTCGATGAGGAACTGGTCCCGCTGGTGGGCAGCAGCAATGCCGAGGCTGAGCGCTACACCTGCGCTGAAGACCTGCGCTCTGCACAGTTGCTGCAGGTCGCCCCGCGCCCGCACCTCTGGCTAGAGTGGTTCAAAATGCAGAACTGCCAACCTGGCCGGTTGAGGCTGGGCCCGCAATTCGAACTCACCACCCACCTGATCCAGGCGGTGTCATCGGGCATCGGGGTCGGGCTGTTGCCGCGTTTTTTGGTCAAGGACGAGCTGGCCAACAACACCCTGCGCATCCCGTTCGACTCCATTTCACCGACCGGGACGGCCTACTACCTGCTCATCCCGCCGCACAAGGCCAATCACCGGCCCATCGCGGTGTTCAAGGACTGGCTGATGGGCCAGCTGTAACCCGGCAAACCCTGCTGTCGCGGGCTCGGCAGCGCATCATGAGCATCACTAACGATTTGCTGAAATCAATTCATTATCTATCGCTGAACTTCTCGTCCAGAATGCCCCTTAATTAGAAACAACATAAAGATTATCAAGAGATAAACCAGAAAGCCCTGTTCTGGTTTATCTCTTCTATTAAGGCGTCAGATCATAATGAGCAGAGAATTCACATTTTCTATCAAGAGCATTCGCTTTGATGAAAACTATCAGCCTTCAAACACGACGCGTATTACGACCAACTTTGCTAACTTGGCCCGAGGCGAACATCGCCAAGAGAACTTGCGCAACACCTTGAAAATGATCAACAACCATTTCAATACGCTGGCACATTGGGACAACCCAAAGGGCGACCGTTATGCGGTGGAACTTGAAATCATTTCGGTCGCCATGAGCCTTGATGCAGAGCACAGTGACAATGCCCTGCCACTGATTGAAATATTGAAAACCCATATTATCGACCAGCACACACACGAGCGTATTGAAGGCATTGTAGGCAATAACTTTTCTTCTTATGTGCGCGATTATGACTTTAGCGTGCTGTTGCTGGACCACAATAAAGGCCAATCAACGTTCAGCACCCCGGCCAACTTTGGTGAATTGCACGGCCAACTGTTCAAGTGCTTTGTTAATTCAACGACCTACAAAGAACACTTCAACAAACCGCCGGTGATCTGCCTGAGCGTGTCGAGCAGCAGGACCTACCTGCGCACGGAAAACCAGCACCCGGTGCTGGGCGTTGAATACCAGCAGGATGAATACTCCCTGACCGATGATTACTTCCAAAAAATGGGCTTGAAGGTGCGCTATTTCATGCCGCCGAACAGCGTGGCACCGCTGGCCTTTTACTTTGCCGGTGACTTGCTGGGTGATTACACCAACCTTGAACTGATCAGCACCATCAGCACGATGGATTCCTTCCAGAAAATCTATCGCCCTGAGATTTACAACGCCAACTCTGCCGCCGGCAAAGCCTATCAGCCGAGTTTGAAACACCAGGATTACTCACTGACGCGAATTGTTTACGACCGAGAAGAACGCAGCCGGTTGGCGATTGAACAAGGCACCTTTGTTGAAGAGCACTTTATCAAGCCGCACCACGCCATTCTTGAGCAGTGGTCCGCCCATTACGCTCTTTAACGACTTAATAAGACAAGGCTATCCACCATGAAAAAATTGCTCCCTACTTCAACGGCCGGCAGCTTGCCGAAACCGTCCTGGCTGGCACAACCCGAAACACTGTGGTCACCCTGGAAGTTGCAAGGTGAAGAACTGGTTGAAGGCAAACAAGATGCCTTGTTACTGGCCCTGCAAGAACAACAACACGCTGGTATTGATATCGTCAGTGACGGCGAACAAACACGCCAACACTTTGTCACCACGTTTATTGAACACCTCAGCGGCGTTGATTTTGAGAAGCGCGAAACTGTCAGGATTCGTGACCGTTATGACGCCAGCGTCCCCACCGTAGTAGGGGCTGTTGCGCGGCAAAAGCCGGTGTTTGTAGAAGACGCCAAGTTCTTGCGTCAACAGACCACGCAACCCATTAAATGGGCGCTGCCAGGTCCTATGACCATGATCGATACGCTGTACGACAATCACTATAAAAGCCGCGAAAAACTCGCCTGGGAATTCGCCAAAATCCTTAACCAGGAAGCCCTCGAACTGGAAGCCGCAGGCGTCGATATTATTCAGTTTGATGAACCCGCCTTTAACGTGTTCTTTGACGAAGTGAATGACTGGGGCGTGGCGACTTTAGAAAGAGCCATTGAAGGCCTCAAGTGCGAAACGGCTGTGCATATCTGCTACGGCTACGGCATCAAGGCCAACACCGACTGGAAAAAAACCCTGGGTTCAGAGTGGCGCCAATATGAAGAGGCGTTCCCCAAGCTGCAACAGTCCAGCATCGACATCATTTCGCTGGAATGCCACAACTCCCATGTCCCCATGGACTTGCTGGAACTGATTCGCGGCAAAAAAGTGATGGTAGGCGCCATTGATGTGGCCTCGCACACCATCGAAACACCCGAGGAAGTGGCCAATACCCTGCGCAAGGCGCTGCAGTTTGTAGACGCCGACAAACTGTACCCATGCACCAACTGCGGCATGGCCCCGCTGCCACGTCACGTTGCACGCGGCAAGTTGCAAGCGTTGACGGCTGGTGCCGAGATCATCCGCAGAGAACTGTCGAAGTAAGCACTGCCTGCGGGCTTTAAACACGAGTAACGCCTGAAGTCAGGCCATTTAAGCGGGCGACTTCAGGCTTATCCCCATTCAGGACCCACCATGGCACTTCCTCGCACGGCGATCGAACCCTTGAGCTTTCGCGAAGCCCTCGGGCACTACGCATCCGGTATCACGGTGATTACCTCACACGTGGATGACGAGCCGATTGGCTTCACCTGCCAGTCGTTCTATAGCGTGTCGATGAGCCCACCGCTGGTGTCTTTTAGCGTTATGGCCAGTTCAGCCAGCTACCCGAGAATTCGTCAGGCGGGTCGGTTCGCGGTCAATATCCTGTCCGGCGAGCAGGTTGCGATTTCCAACCGGTTCGCGCGCAAAGGCACCGACAAATGGCACGGCGTCGACTGGCAACCATCGCCGCTGGGCAACCCGGTTATCGCAGGCAGCCTGCATTGGCTTGATTGCGAAATTCACGCCGAGCACGTCGCCGGTGATCACTTGATCGTGATCGGCGAAGTCAAAGCGTTAAACCTGCAAGAAACAGCGGCGACGCAGCCACTGCTGTATTTCAAAGGCCAGTACTGCAACCTCGCGGCCTTTGGCGCCGCGTGAAGGTTTAGGGGCTCAACTCTTTCTCGGCTTGGCCCTGGCCGTCGCTTCGGCCACTAACGGGTCATCAGGCCAGTAGTGTTTGGGGTAACGCCCTTTCAGGTCTTTTTTCACTTCGGCATAGGTGCTGCGCCAGAAGTTGGCCAGGTCTTGGGTAACTTGCACCGGGCGCCGGGCGGGTGACAGCAGGTGCAGTTTGACCACCTGCCGCCCGCCCGCGATGCGCGGGGTGTCTGCCAGGCCAAAGAGTTCTTGCAGGCGCACCGCAAGAATCGGCGGGTGCTCGCTGTAGTCCAGACGCACCGACGAACCCGAAGGTACTTTAATGTGCTGCGGTGCCAGCTCGTCAAGACGCTGGGGCAGCGGCCATTTGAGCAGGTTATGCACAATGCTCGACAGGTCGAGGTTGGCAAAATGGCTAAGCCGCGACACCCGCCCCAGGTACGGCCCCAGCCAGTCTTCAAGCCCGGCCAGCAACGCCGCATCGCTCACGTCCGGCCATTCGCTTTGGCCCTGCTTGCTCACATCGAGCTGACGCAGCAATGCCACCCGCGCTTGCCACTGCCGCAGTTCAGGCGTCCAGGGGAGTAATTCCAGGCCTTTGCGCCGCACCAGATTGACAAGCGCCTGAGTCCGTGACGCCTCATCGAGGCCAGTCAGGGGTTCACGACTTAATACCAGTTCGCCCACTTTTCGCTGACGTTCGGCGCGCAATACCCCTTCGCGCTCGTCCCAGTCCAACTGATCCACCACGCTGACTTGCTCACTGAGCACACCGTCCAACAGCGCCGGATCAAACTCGGCGGCCAGGTAAATGCGCTCTTCACGCTGGCCCTGACGGCTGCCCAAATCGGCAACCACCAGCCACGGCTGTTTCATCAAGCCATCGACTTCGATGAACAACGCCGCCCGGCCATTGGCCAGCCGGTATTCGGCGCCGCCGGGCTCGCGCTGTTGCGCGATACGGTCGGGATAGGCCAGCGCCAGCAAGGCGCCCAGCCAACGCGAATGATCGGGATCAGCCACCGGCTGGGCGGGCTTGCCGCGCAAGTAGCCCTGATATTGCCGGGCCAGTTGCCTGGCACGCTGCACCCCGCCCTGCCCGCCCCGCGCCGCCCGGCTTTCACCGGACAGCAAGGCCAGACGGCTGTGCACATCGGCCCCGGCGCCGCGCAAAATATCGCGCTCACCCAATAACGCCGCTACGTCACAGGCCATCGCCGCCAACCCCAGATCGTGCCCGCGCAGCAACAAATGCGCGATACGCGGGTGCGCCGGGAGTTCGGCCATCGCTTCGCCATGGGCCGTCAGTTTTGGCCCACGCAGGGCGCCCAGGCGTTCCAGCAGTTGCTGCGCCTGTGCATAACTCGCGGCAGGTGGCACATCGAGCCAGGTCAGTTGCTCAGGGGTGACGCCCCAACGCGCCAATTGCAGGGCCAACCCGGCCAGGTCGGCCTGGAGGATTTCAGCGCTGCCATAAGCCGACAGTTGCGCGTGTTGGTCTTCGGACCACAGCCGATAACACACCCCCGGCTCCAGTCGCCCGGCGCGGCCGGCCCGCTGGGTGGCACTGGCGCGGGAGATGCGCTGCGTGTCGAGGCGGGTCATGCCGCTGCCGGGGTCAAAACGCGGCACCCGCGCCAGCCCGGCATCGATCACCACGCGCACGCCGTCGATGGTCAGGCTGGTTTCCGCGATGTTGGTGGCCAGCACCACTTTGCGTGTGCCGCTGGGCGCTGGTTCTATGGCGGCGCGCTGCGCGGCCAGATCCAGCTCGCCATGTAAGGGGCACAACGCGATGTCGCTGCGCTGGCCCAGGGCATCAGCCAATTGTTGAGTGACGCGACGGATCTCGGCCTGGCCGGGCAAAAACACCAGCACGCTGCCGCTCTCATCATGAATAGCGTCCAGCACGGTCTGCACCACACGCGGCTCGATAAACTCGCCCGGCACAAAAGGCCGTCCCCAGCGCATCGCCACCGGATACATGCGCCCTTCGCTGCGCAACACCGGGGCATCGTCTAACAGGCTGGCCAACCGCTCGCCTTCGAGGGTGGCCGACATCAGCAGAATTTTCAGCGGCTGCTCATCGCGAAACAACTCACGGCCATTGAGGCTCAAGGCCAACGCCAGATCGGCATCCAGACTACGCTCGTGGAACTCATCAAAAATCAGCAGCCCGACGCCTTCCAGCGCCGGGTCTTCTTGCAGGCGGCGGGTCAAAATGCCTTCGGTGACCACTTCGATGCGCGTGGTGGGGCCGACTTTGCTGTCCAGACGGATGCGATAACCCACGGTTTCGCCGACTTTCTCACCCAGTTCGCTGGCCAATCGCTCGGCGGCAGCCCGCGCTGCCAGGCGTCGCGGCTCCAGCATCACGATGCGCTGACCGGCCAGCCATGGCTCATTCAACAGGGCCAGCGGCACACGGGTAGTTTTACCGGCGCCGGGCGGTGCTTCGAGCACCGCTTCGTGGCGCTCACGCAAGGCTTGACGCAGTGCAGGTAAAACTTCATCAATCGGCAAAGAAATCATGGTGGCTCCAGAACAGAGCGGCGAGTATAACGGCGAACGGTTATGCGTTAAGCGTGGTCTTAATTCTTCAGCGTGTTAGAGGTTTTCCTATGCGTACATTTTCCCGCGTCATTGGCGGTGTCGTGGTTGCGACGCTGCTCACTCAGCTGACCGCCTGCGGCAGTATTTTCTTTCCCGATCGTCGTGGCCAGATTGATGGCAAGATCGACCCGGTGGTGGTGGTGCTCGATGGCATCGGGCTGTTGTTTTACGTGATTCCGGGCCTGATCGCGTTTGGCGTCGACTTCGCCACCGGCGCTATTTATTTGCCGCCGGGCAAGACCGCGCAAATCGCCCCGGAAAAACTTCAGCAAGCCATTGGTGCTGACGGCAAAGTGGATAACAGCAAGCTGCAGGCCATTCTGGAAAGCGAGCTGGGCCGCAGCTTCCCGCTGAACGATCCACGCCTGATCCAGCACAAAGGCAGCACCCAGCAATTAGCGATGTATGGCTTGATCCCCGCAGCCTGATAAAGGAAGGCCAATGACCAGCAGTCCGGAACACGCTCGCCTGTTACGCCTGGCCACCCGCGCCTCGGTGGCGGTGGCCAGTATTTTGATCATCACCAAAGCCATCGCCTGGTGGCTCAGTGGTTCGGTCAGCATGCTCGCCGGGCTGACAGACTCACTGCTCGATGGCGTGACCTCGTTCCTCAACCTGCTGGCGGTGCATTACGCCCTGCGCCCGGCCGATGACGATCACCGCTATGGGCACGGCAAGGCGGAATCGTTGGCGGGCATGGCGCAAGCGCTGTTTATTGGCGTGAGTGCGGTGCTGATTGCCTTTCAGGCGTTCGACCGATTGAAACACCCCGAGCCGGTCAACGCGCCGTGGATCAGCATTGCCGTGATTGTGTTCTCGCTGGTGATGACGGTGGGCCTGCTGATCCTGCAACACCGCGTAATCAAGGCCACGGGCTCCAACGCGGTACGGGCAGACTCGCTGCATTACCGTTCGGACCTGATGCTCAACGGTAGCATTCTGGTTGCGCTGGTCTTCGCCGCCGTGGGCTTCTCGCAGCTGGATGCGTGGTTTGGTCTGGGGATTGCGGTGTACATCCTCTGGAGCGCCTTCCAGATTGCACGCGAGAGTTTTTCGGTGCTGATGGACGAAGAGTTACCCACCGACGTCAGCGAAAACATGCTGGCTTTGGCCTGCGCTGTGCCGGGTGTTTTGGGCGCTCACGACTTGCGTACCCGAATCTCGGGCAACATCTGGTTTGTGCAACTGCACCTTGAGCTACCGGGCCAACTCAGCTTGCTGGACGCTCACACCCTGAGTGACCAAGTGGCGGCAGCCATCGAAAACGCCTACCCACGGGCCGAAGTGCTGGTGCATGCGGACCCGCAGGAGGTCGTCAAACCCAAGGCAGCGCCGTAGTCGCTGCCGAAGGCTGCGAAGGGTTGCTGAGCAACCCGGCAGTTTCAATACGTCACCTGATACCCACGACTATTCAAGCAATTGCCCTCAGCCTGCCGGTAGGTCTGCACCACGGCCGGCGCGGGCGCGTAGGCAATGTGGGCCGGGTCGAAATGGCTCTGGTCAACCGCCCAGCGGTAGCAGTCGTAACGGTCCTGATCAATTTGTGCCGGGGTCTGGCCATTGGCCGGATACGCCACCACGTCATAACCGTTACTCACCGGTTGCGGCGCTGGCTGCACAATCGTCGCAGGTGGTTCGACCACTATGTAGTCTTGGGTCGCTGGCTGGTACGCGTAATAAGACCCGGCTGCGAGGAAGAACAGCGAACTGCCTACCCACACCTCACGCGCATAACTGGGGATGATGCTGACGCGAATCCCGTAGGGCGGCTGCACCACGATGTAGCGCTGACCTTCAGGGCGATACCAGTAGCCCCCTGAAAAGAAGAAGTTCTGCCCGCGATACGGCACTTGGCGATATTGGCCCGGGAAACGGTCAATGGCGTAACCGGGGCGGTATTGCGGGCCTGGGCCCCAGCCATTGCCATGCCCGTCCGGGCGACCGGCCCAGCGCACATCGTTGGGGTGAACATTATTGCCACCGGGCCTGAAGTTTTGACCACCGGCTTGCCAGTTCTGGTTGCCGCCACGATTGGGCATCTGGGTCTGCTGCACAGCATTTGGGCGCGGCTGAATCGGCAGGTTACTCACGGGAGGCCCAGGATGCTGCTGCCCTGGGCGCACCTCAAAATGCTGTTGAGGGCCAGGGTTGCCGGGCTGTGGATGAAACTCCGGGCGAGGCTGATTAGCCTGCGGCGGGCGATTTTCAGGGCGCGGCTGATTGCCTTGCTGCGGCCTATTCTCAGGGCGCTGCGCATTGCCCTGCCAACCCTCCGGTCGACCCTGGCGCTGCTCACCGCGCGGCTGATTACCTTCTTGCCAATGCTGACCACCGTTGGGCCGTGCTTCTTGAGAGTTTCCATCCCCTCGCTCATCAGCCAGTACTTGGCCGGTGACACTCACACAGAGCAAGCCAACCGTGGCCAAACGCCAGATGCGCGATTTCATGATGTTCCTCACTCGGGTTAGGGGGCGCGTAATCATAAGACTGGAAAACCGCAAAGCGGTTCTGCTCAAGGCTAGCGGTTGCGTACTTTATTTGCGCGCACAATAAAAAAGGGCGACCCGTCGGTCGCCCTTTGAATTTTTCCGTCCTGGCTCAACACTTGTGATGTTGGCTCACCTCGCCCCGTCTTCTGGACAGTGCGTAGCCCGGGGGGCCGGGGCAACCCTGTTGGGTTGGCGGCCGCGGCAGGCCTGATTCGGCGGCCGCAGTGGACTCTATGTCCGGGCAGTGATTCTGGTAATAAGAATAGGCCTGGGGCGCCGGCAGAGGATTGCGAAGATTGCTGAATAAAATAGCACTTGCGCAATTTTTGCCTTCAGATGGATACTTTGCCGCAATAGTTATTACAAAGGGTGTCTACGTGAGCAAACTGGACCGGTACGACCTAAGCATTTTGGCGGAATTACAGCGTGATGCGCGCATCTCTAACCAGGAATTGGCCGAACGTATCGGGCTGTCGCCTTCACCTTGCTCACGTCGGGTCAAGCAACTGGAAGACGACGGTTATATCTCGCGCCAAGTCGCGTTGCTGGACCGCAAGCTGCTGGGGTTGAGCCTCACGGCCTATGTGCTGATCGGCATGGACCGCCATACCCCTGAGCGTTTTGAGAACTTTGAAGCGGCGATTCGTACGCTGCCGCAAGTGCTGGAGTGCAGCCTGGTGACGGGCATAGACGCCGATTACCAGTTGAAAGTGGTCGTGCCGGACATGGACCATTATCAAAAGCTGCTGCTGGGCCATTTGACCCGCATTGATGGCGTGACCAGCGTACGTTCCAGTTTTGTGCTGAACCAGGTGCTCAACAGCACTGAGTTGCCGTTGACGCATTTGCGTACGTGATTAACACCCTGTAGTCGCTGCCGAAGACTGCGATGGGTTGCGTAGCAACCCCGGCTCAGCACGCACAAACGAAGGTCCTTCGGCCCTTATCGCAGCCTGCGGCAGCGGCTACAGGATTGCGAGCGCCCCAACACGCGATCGATGGAGACCCCAATGGATCCTGCCGTATTTGAAGAATGGATGATGACGATACTGGTCAGCGTGCTGATCCTGTTTATGGGCTTTATCGTCTGGGACCTGGCGAAAAAATCCAAGGCCGGGCGCTTTGGTTCGATGATTCTGTTTTTTGTGCTCGGACTTGGGGTCGCCGCGTTTGTGATCAAAAGCGTGGTGATCGGCCTGATCGAGTCTGGCGCGTTATAACCGCGCCGGCACTTCTTTGTAGTGGCCTTGCTCCAGCCCCTCAATCGTCCAGTCGCCAATGCGCACCCGCACCAGACGCAGCGTCGGCAACCCCACCGCCGCCGTCATGCGCCGCACCTGGCGGTTACGCCCTTCGCGAATCACCAACTCCAGCCACGACGTCGGGACGCTTTTGCGAAACCGCACCGGCGGGTTACGCGGCCACAGTTCAGGCTCTTCCAGCGCTCGCGCTTCGGCGGGCAGGGTTTTGCCGTCATTCAATTGCACACCGTCACGTAGTTGCTGCAATTGCTCTGCTGTCGGCTCGCCCTCCACCTGCACCCAATAGGTTTTTGGCAGCTTGTGCTTGGGATCGGCGATTTTGGCCTGTAGCTGGCCGTCATTGGTCAGCAGCAGCAAGCCTTCGCTGTCACGGTCCAGGCGCCCGGCCGGGTAGATCCCCGGAATCGGGATAAAGTCTTTGAGGGTCGCCCGCCCGCCTTCGTCGCTGAACTGGGTCAGGACATCGAACGGTTTGTTGAACAGAAACAATTTGGGCTCAGCTGGCGGTGCCTTGGCCACACGGCGATTAGCAGCATTGGGGTTGGTGCTTTTTGGCGCCGGACGGCGTGGGGCGGGACGAGCAGGACGGGACATGACAAAAAGAACATCTAGCGATCAGGGCTGGTCATGCTAGTGCCCTGATCGCTAAATGACCACTTGAATCAACGGAACGGCGGTTCGTCGAAGCTGCGCAGTTTGCGCGAGTGCAGCGAGTTGAGCTGGCCGCGCATCAAGTCGACGGCAGCGATGCCGATTTTCAAGTGCTGGCTCACGGCCCGTTCATAGAACGCGTTGGCCGAGCCCGGCAGTTTGATTTCGCTGTGCAGGGGTTTGTCCGAAACACACAGCAACGTGCCATACGGCACCCGCAAACGGTAGCCCTGGGCCGCGATGGTGCCGCTTTCCATGTCCACCGCCACCGCACGAGAAAGGTTGATCAGCGGACGTTCCTGCGCCCAGCGCAACTCCCAGTTACGGTCGTCGTAGGTCAACACAGTGCCGGTACGCAGGCGTTTTTTCAGCTCATCGCCGCGCTCGCCAGTGACCTGCGCGGCCGCTTCCTGCAACGCCAATTGCACTTCGGCCAGTGCCGGGATCGGGATGTTCGGCGGTACGACGCGGTCCAGAATCCCGTCGCGGCGCATGTAGGCGTGAGCCAGCACGTAGTCGCCGATGGTCTGCGATTGGCGCAGCCCGCCGCAGTGGCCGATCATCAGCCAGCAATGCGGGCGCAACACGGCCAGGTGGTCGGTGATGTTTTTCGCGTTGGAAGGGCCGACACCGATGTTCACCAGGGTGATGCCGTGGCCGTCGCTGGCCTGCAAGTGATACGCCGGCATTTGATAGCGGTGCCAGACCACACCGGCAGCAATTGCCTGGGCTTCGCCGTAGTCCATGGACTTTTCGATGATCACGTTACCGGGCATAACCATGCGCACAAAACGCGGGTCATCACGCAGTTGCTCAAGGCCATGGAGAATGAACTGGTCCACGTAGCGGTGGTAGTTGGTCAGCAGGATCCACGGCTGAACATGGCGCCAGTCACTGCCGGTGTAGTGCACCAAGCGGCGCAGCGAGAAGTCGACGCGGGCCGCATCAAACAGCGCCAGAGGCAGCGGATCGGTGTTTTCCCAGTCGTACAGGCCATCAGCGATGCCATCGGTGGCGGCCGACAGGTCGGTACTCGGGAACACCCGCGCCAGCGCGGCGGCCGTTACGCCGGAACCCGCGAGCTCGTCGCCCTGCTCAACCACGTACGGGTACGGGATGTCTTGTTGGCTGACACCGACTTCGACCACCACGGTGAAATCACGCATCAACGGCACCAACTGCTCCAGCAGGTAGTGACGGAACGCGGCGGGATGGGTGACGGTGACGCTGTAGGTGCCAGGCAGTTGCACCTTGGCATAAGCACGGGTGGTGGTCGGGACTTCGCCATGGATGCGGTAGGTCAGACGCAGTTCCGGGTAACGAAACAGGGCACGTTCTTCCGGGGTCGGTTCGATCCGGTCTTTCAGGTAGCGCTTGAGTGCCTGGCTTAGCGCCGTGGTTGCGCGTTCATGCAGGGCCGCAAGGCGGTCGACAGCCTCGGCAGCGGTTGAAACGACAATAAAAGCTTCGGTCACGATAAGCATCCTGTCTTCTGAACTGGCAGGTCTTTATCTTGCCTGTATCAGTCGTTAAAGCATACCGGGCACACCACAAAACCCAGTAGCCGTACGATCAGTGGGAGCGGGCTTGCTCGCGATTGGATTGACTCGGTGCCACAGACAGACCGAGTTGGCTTTATCGCGAGCAAGCCCGCTCCCACAGTGCATGGGTGGGTGAGGGTTAAAGGACATGCGGGGTTGAGCGCTCGACGATGGCGGCGACGTTCAGGCCGCGTGGCAGGTTGCCGTAGGCGCGGCCATTGCCGTGTAGCCGACTGGCAATAAAGGCGTCGCTGACGTCGCTGTTACCGGCCTCCAAAAGCAGTTTGGCCTGTAGGCCCAAGGCAATGTCTTCGGTCAGTTGTCGGGCGCGGTATTGAATGTCATCGGTGTCTTTAAAGGCCTGCTGCAACCGGCCAATGTGCTGCGCCAAACGTGCATCGCCATGGCCGTCGCCCAGTTCGGCAAACAACGCGTCCAGCACACCCGGTTCTTTGGACAAGGCGCGTAACACGTCGAGGCATTGCACATTGCCGGAGCCTTCCCACGTTGAGTTGACCGGCGCCTCGCGGTACAGGCGCGGCAAGATGCTGTCTTCAACATACCCCGCGCCGCCCATGCACTCCGCGGCTTCGTTGATCATGGCCGGGGCGCGTTTGCAGATCCAGTACTTGCCCACGGCGGTCACCAACCGGGAGAAACGGGCCTCGTGGGAGTCATCCAGATGGTCTAGCGCGCGGCCCATGCGCAGGCTCAAGGCCAGCGCGGCTTCGCTTTCCAGCGCCAGATCTGCCAGCACGTTTTGCATCAAGGGTTGTTCAGCCAACACCCGGCCGCCCACCATTCGGTGTACACAGTGATGGCTGGCCTGGGTCAGCGCCTGCCTCATCAGCGCGCTGGAACCCACCATGCAATCGAAGCGGGTCATGGCGACCATTTCAATGATCGTCGGCACGCCGCGCCCTTCTTCGCCGATCATCCACGCCAGCGCCCCTCTAAACTCGACTTCGCTGGAGGCGTTTGAGCTGTTGCCCAGTTTGTTTTTCAGGCGTTGGATATAGAACTCATTGCGGCTGCCATCGGGGCGGTGGCGCGGCAGCAGAAAACAGCTCAGGCCTTTGTCGGTTTGCGCCAAGGTCAAAAAACCATCGCACATGGGCGCCGAGCAAAACCATTTGTGCCCAAGCAGTTCATAGGCCTGCCCCGGCCCGGCAGCGCCCACCGGATAGGCGCGGGTGGTGTTGGCGCGCACATCGGTGCCGCCCTGTTTTTCGGTCATTGCCATGCCTAGGGTGACCCCGGCTTTTTGGCTGATGTCGACGTTACGCGGGTCGTATTCCGTGGCCAGCACTTTGGGCAGCCACACGTGGGCAATGTCCGGTTGCAAGCGCAAAGCCGGGACGCTGGCGAAGGTCATGGTCAACGGGCAACCACTGCCGGCTTCGGCCTGGCTGTGCAGGTAGGTCATGGACGCCCGGGCCACATGAGCGCCGGGCTGCGGGTCGGTCCAGGGCAAGGACGGCAGGCCGTGCTCAATCGCGGTACGCATCAGTTCGTGGTACGCGGGGTGAAACTCCACCAGATCGATCCGATGGCCAAAGCGGTCATGGCTGACAAACACCGGTTTGTTTTCATTGGCCAAAAAGCCCGCTGCCATCAACGGCCCACCGGCCAGCGCACCGTACTGGTCAATCCGCCCTTGCGCCCAACCCGCACCGAAGTGCTGGCTCCAGTGCTGCAACGGCAGGTCGATACGGTACAGATTGACGCCGTCCAACGACGGCGGCTGATTGGTCACCTGGTGGGTTTCGGCGTATTGATGCAGGTTCATGGTGCGGGCTCCTCGGATCAATCCAATGACCCAGTGAAGCACGCACAGCCACCATCACAAGTGGCATATGCGCCTAAGGCCCGGCGCTTTTGCCCTCACCGACCACCAACAGGCGCTGTGCAAGGGCCTGCTGCACCTCTTCGATACCCAGCGGTTTGATCAACGCATCGGTGATCGCATCGACCTGCCCTCGCGCCGCTTGGGCCTCGGCAGTAGACTCAAACACCGCCAGCACCGGCAGTTGCAAACACACCGCCAGGGTCAGCAGTTGAGCGTCTTTTGACGTGGCGGTAATCCGCGCCAGCGGGCAACCGAGCAACACTGCATCGACGCGTTCGCGGCGCAGCAGGTCGATGGCTGCTTGCCCGCTGTCGGCGCAATGCACGCGATAGCCCAATGCGAGCAGCATGCCGTACAGGTCCGGAGCACCGACGTCGTGGTCTTCAACCAGCAACACGGCGCACTCAAGCGGGCTTTTTTTCAGGCTCAGGATCGTGCTCTGGGTAGCCGGGGCCAAAGCCTCAAGCTCCAGCGAGACCTGGAACTGCGAGCCCTGACGCGGCAGCGAATGGTGAGTCAACTGGCCGCCCATCAGCTCTACCAAGCGCCGGCAGATAGCCAAACCAATCCCCAGGCCGCCGTAGTTGCGGGTCATGGAACCATCGACCTGGAAGAAGTGCTGGTACAGCTCGGCCCGTTCCTGATGAACAAAGCCGATACCGCTGTCGATCACATTGAACGCCAACGACCAGCGCGCCTCGTCGGTGGCTTTACCGGTCACGCGTAAAATTACCCCGCCTTGGCAGGTGAACTTGATGGCGTTATCCAGCAAGCATTCGAGGCACTGGCGAATTTTCGCTTCGTCCCCAACCCAGTGTTCAGGCAAACCGTGGGCAATGTCATACGAAAAAGTCAGCCCTTTACTGCGGGCCTTTGGGGCGAATTCAGCACTCAGGGCTTTGAGCAGTTCGCCAAGGCTAAAGGGCTGCAACTCGGCCGTGAGACGACCGGCCTGTAACTCGGTCAGGGACAAAATGCCATTGACCATGCCCATCATTTGCCGCGCCGAGCCTTCGGCGGTCTGGGTGTAGAACTCGAGTTCGGTGCCCATGTCCAGGGTTTTGATCAACTCCAACGAACCAATTACCCCGTTCATGGGCGTGCGCAGTTCGTGGGTGACCGTCGACAGGAACTCGTCTTTGAGCTGGTTGGTGCGGGCCAGTTGCTGGTTCATCGCTGCCAGTTTTTGCCCGGTTTCTTGCAAGGTGCGCGCATGCAGGTCACGCATGGCGTTGATCCGGTCGGCCAGCGCCAGCGACAGCAGGCAGCCTTCGACCGCCGAGCCGATCTGGCTGGCGTACATGGTCAGGAAGACGTTCGGCAAGTAGCCCAAGACCATCAGTGTGTTGACCAGACCTCCGAGCAAAAAGGCCGACCAGGCGATCACAAAGTAGCGCGCCACCCGCAAACCACGGGCCCAGGCCACCACACCCGCAACAAAGATAACCACGATAAACGCCAGCGCCAGCGCCGTCGCCAGCCGCAGGGCCACGGCATAACTGGTGATCAGCGACAGCAGCATGACCAGCGCACCGACGCCCATCAGCAAGATCAGCGCACGGTCCAGCCAGCGGCTTTGCGAGCCGATCTGCAAAAAGGAGCGCGCAAACTGGCAGCCAAAGAGCGCAGCCGAACCGATCAAAAACGGCACCGACGCGTTGGCCCACCACGGGTTGTTGGGCCAGAAGTACTGCACCGCCGCGCCGTTGACCGCGAGCTGGTACAGGCCAAACGAGGCCATGTAGACGATGTAATACAGGTAGCTGGTGTCACGCACGCTGATGTAGATGAACAGGTTGTACACCAGCATCCCCAGCAGAACCCCGTAAATCAGGCCCAGCACATAAATGCGCTGGGGCTGTTCTTCGAGATAGGCTTGCGCAGACCACAAGGTGAGCGGCGCTTGAATCGAGCCTTCGCTGGCCAGGCGCAGGTAGACGGTCTGGTTTTGTCCAGGGCTGAAATGAAGTTCGAAGAGGTAGTTGTTTTCTTTGATCTGCCGGCTATCGAAGGGCAAGGCATCGCCGGTGCGCTCAGCCAGGTAGTAGTTGCCTGCTGCATCGGCCAGGTACAGGTCGATGTTGTCCAGCGGCGGATACGCCAGCTCCATCAACCAGGTGCGGTGTGCCGTGGGGTCTTTGGGCAAGTATTGCAGATCAATTTTTAGCCAGAAGGCCGAGCGCGAGTACCCTGCATTCAGCGTGTCTTTGGTGTGGAGCTTGAACAGACCCGGGTTGGCGATCACATCGCTCAACGTCGCCTGGCCCCCCACATCTTCGAAGACCTGCATCACTCGGCCCAAGGGCAGGCTCTGGGTGGTTTCGTCGAACTCGACTGCGCCGGCCAGCATCGGTAGCCAGCCCAGCATCATAATCAGCAAATAGCGCATACAGCCCCAGCGTGGTCCGCCCGGTTACGTGCAGAATCTCCTGTTCCGTTTGAGACCGCGTCGACCGTCTTACCTGTTAGTAATGTGGGGCTCACTTTAGCATAGCCATCCCGATGGAGCCGCATGGCCATCATACAAATCAGCGGACCAAACAGCCGCAAAAAAGCGTTTGGTGGTAAGCTCGCGCACCATGAATATCTACAGCTCTCGCCCCGTTGTCCTCTGTCTCTCCGGCCATGACCCCAGTGGGGGTGCCGGCTTGCAGGCAGATATCGAAGCCCTGCTGGCTCAAGGTTGTCACGCGGCCCCCGTGGTCACCGCCTTGACTGTGCAGAACACCGTGAATGTCAGCGACTTCCGCGTGCTGGATCGAGAGTGGGTGCTGGCGCAAGCCAATGCCGTGCTCAGCGACTCCACGGTTGCGGCCGTCAAGCTGGGCATGCTCGGCTCACTGGAAATGGTCGACACCGTGGTCGAGCTGCTTCAAGCCCACCCGCATCTGCCGATGGTCTGTGACCCGGTACTGCGCGCGGGCGGCGGCGGTCGACTGGGTAAAGACGAAGTGGGCTACGCCATGCGCGAGCGCTTGCTGCCCCTGGCCGTGATCGCCACGCCCAACCTGCCTGAAGCCCGCATTCTGGCCGAACTGCCTGAGGGCAGCGCCGATGAATGCGCCGAAAAACTCCTGCCTTTCTGCAAACACCTGCTCATCACCGGCGGACACGGCGATGAACACGAAGTCCATAACCGCCTGTACAGCCGCGACGGCAGCCGTCACACCTTCACCTGCTATCGTCTGCCGGGCAGCTATCACGGCTCGGGCTGCACCTTGGCCAGCACTCTGGCCGGGCGTTTGGCCATTGGCGAAAACCTGGTCAGCGCGGTCGAGACGGCGCTCAACTACACGTGGCGCACCCTGCGTGATGCCGAGCAACTGGGCCAGGGCCAATTTGTGCCCCGGCGTTTACCGCTGGACTTCTGTTCGTAACGAATGAGGCTCGACCCATGAAGCTGCGTGGTCTTTACGCAATCACCGATAGCCAACTGCTGGCCGGCAAATGCCTGGAGTATGTCGAGGCAGCGCTGGATGGCGGCCTGACACTGTTGCAGTACCGCGACAAAAGCACCGATGAGGCCCGCCGCTTGCGCGAGGCCGAGGCGCTGATGCACTTGTGCGATCGTTACAAGGCGCACTTGCTGATCAACGATGACGCCGAACTGGCCGCGCGCTTGGGCGTGGGTGTTCACCTGGGCCAGACCGACGGCCCGCTGACACCTGCACGGGCACTGCTCGGGTCAAAGGCCATTATTGGCTCAACGTGCCACGATCAAATCGATCTGGCCGAGCAGGCAGTGAAGGAAGGCGCCACCTATGTGGCCTTTGGGCGCTTTTTCACCTCCAGCACCAAGCCCGGCGCTGCCCCGGCGTCCCCCGAGGTGATCAACGAGGCGCGCGCCAAGCTTATAAACGTGCCGATCTGTGTGATCGGCGGCATTACCCTGGACAACGCCGCCCCGCTGGTCGAGCGCGGGGCTGACTTGCTGGCCGTGGTGCACGGCCTGTTTGGCGCCGACAGCACGCAGGAAGTGACCCGACGCGCCCGCGCGTTCAACGCCTTGCTGTCTATTTAAATACCGAATTCTGATTCAGAGAGAGCCCATCATGTCTCGTTCCGAAACGCTGTTTGCCAACGCCCAAAAACACATCCCCGGCGGCGTGAACTCGCCTGTTCGTGCGTTCAAGAGCGTGGGCGGCACGCCTTTGTTCTTCAAACATGCCGAAGGTGCCTACGTCACTGACGAAGACGACAAGCGTTATGTCGACTACGTGGGTTCGTGGGGCCCGATGATTTTGGGCCACAGCCACCCGGACGTGCTGGACGCGGTGCGTGCGCAACTGCAACACGGCTTGTCCTACGGCGCCCCGACCGCCATGGAAACCGAGATGGCCGACCTGGTGTGCTCGATTGTGCCGTCCATGGAAATGGTCCGCATGGTCAGCTCCGGCACAGAAGCCACCATGAGCGCCATCCGTCTGGCGCGCGGCTTTACCGGGCGTGACAACATCTTCAAGTTCGAAGGCTGCTACCACGGCCACTCCGACAGCCTGCTGGTAAAAGCCGGCTCCGGCGCACTGACCCAAGGCGTTCCAAGTTCGGGCGGTGTCCCGGCCGACTTCGCCAAACACACCCTGACCACCACCTTCAACGACATCGACGCCGTTGCGCAGTTGCTGGCAGAAGTGGGCGACACCGTGGCGTGCATCATTGTTGAGCCGGTGGCGGGCAACATGAACTGCGTGCCACCCGCGCCGGGCTTCCTGCAAGGCCTGCGCAGCCTGTGCGACCAGCACGGCATCGTACTGATTTTTGACGAAGTGATGACCGGTTTCCGTGTAGCCCTGGGCGGCGCCCAAGCCCACTACGGCGTAACGCCCGACCTGAGCACCTTCGGCAAAATCATTGGCGGCGGCATGCCGGTAGGCTGCTTCGGCGGCAAGCGCGAGATCATGCAGCACATCGCCCCGCTGGGCCCGGTGTATCAGGCGGGTACGCTGTCCGGTAACCCGTTGGCGATGGCCGCTGGCCTGACCACCCTGCGCCTGATCAGCCGCCCAGGCTTCCACGACGAGCTGACCGACTACACCACGCGCCTGCTCGCAGGCCTGCAAGAACGTGCAGACGCTGCCGGCATTCCTTTTGTGACCACCCAGGCGGGTGCCATGTTTGGCCTGTACTTCAGCGAAGCCGATGACATCGTGACCTTCGACGACGTCATGGCCAGCGATGCCGATCGCTTCAAGCGGTTCTTCCACCTGATGCTGGACGGCGGCGTGTACCTGGCGCCAAGTGCGTTTGAAGCCGGCTTCACTTCGATCGCCCACGGCGACGCCGAACTGCAACTGACTCTGGATGCTGCCGAGCGCGCTTTTGCTGCGTTGAAATAACCTGAACCCTGTGTAGGAGCGAGCTTGCCTCGCGATCTTTTAAAGATCAAAAGATCGCGAGGCAAGCTCACTCCTACAGGGGTTTATGTTCTTTTTATGCGCGTGAGGGGCTAATCATTTATGCCACCTGTCCAAAATCGTCTTAAATCAATCGATATGGCGGTCACGCAGCAGAAAAACGAGTAAAGACTTTGTAAGGTGGCCTCCGCTTATTTCATAATGCGCGCCTACTCATCCCTTGGTCGGGTATGCCCGCCTTTCAGAGGTACGTCGATTCCCATGAACCGCACCGGCCGCGCCCTTGCACTGGGCTGCCTGTTGCTCCTTCAACCGTTGCTTGCTCAGGCAGGTGGCAACTCGCTGTTGATTCCAGCGATGGGTCGTTGCACCCTCAATACGCAGCCAGAAGACCTCAAAGAAGCTCTGGCAGCCTGCGTTGAGGCGGCAAAAACCGGGGATGCAGAAGCTCAATACGAGCTGGGTGAGTTCTATTACGACGGTAAAAACGCCCCGCAAGACCTCAATCAGGCCCTGAGCTACTTCGAACAAGCGTCGCTGCAAGGCCACGCCATGGCGCAATTTCAGCTGGGCACCATGTTCTTCAAGGGTGAAGGCGTTCCGGCCAATAACATTCAGGCGTACATCGTGCTGAAAATGGCGGCGGTCAACGGCGCCGAAGATGCCCTCGACACCGCCGACCTGGTCGCCGAGCAAATGCCCCGCGAACAACTCGAGACTGCTACCCAGATCCTGGGGCAGATCTTCCGCAAGTACCTGCTTGAGTTGCAATCAGCCGACGGTCGCTCGCCGTTCTCACCGCTGCCTTAGGGTAAAGGTGCCGAACTACTTGTCCGGCATCGGAAACGGAAACGGCATCACGTTGCTCATGCCATTGGCTTCGCTGATTTTCGGTGTTCCCAGACGTTCAACTTCATCGATGCGCACAATCGAGTGCATCGGCACAAAGCTGCGTACCACGCCTTCAAATTGAGCTTTGAGCTTTTCTTCGCTCGGATCAACGACGATTTGCGTGCGCTCCCCGAAGACAAATTCCTCAACTTCCAGAAAGCCCCACAGATCACTTTGATAGATCTGCTTGGCGTACATTTCGAACACCTGGCCCTGATTGAGGAAAATCACCTTGTAGATTGGAGCTTCACGTTTGGTCATGGTGGGCGGGTAAACATCTGAGGATATAAAAGAGGGCGCGAACTATAGCATAGCCACCGGACGCACAACGCTAGGAACCCGCGACCATGCCCCCTATAATGCGCGGTTCTTTGAACCACTTGATGAACACCCATGGCCAAGAAGCTTTACATCGAAACCCACGGTTGCCAGATGAATGAGTACGACAGCTCACGCATGGTCGATCTGCTGGGTGAACATCAGGCCCTGGAAGTCACAGCGCGCGCCGAAGACGCTGATGTCATCCTGCTGAATACCTGTTCGATCCGTGAGCGCGCCCAAGACCGCGTGTACTCGCAACTGGGCCGCTGGCGCGAGCTGAAACTGGCCAACCCCGAGATGGTCATTGCCGTCGGCGGCTGCGTTGCCAGCCAGGAAGGCGCCGCCATCCGCGACCGCGCCCCTTACGTGGACGTGGTCTTCGGCCCGCAAACCCTTCACCGCCTGCCCGAGATGATCGACGCTGCGCGCATCACCAAGTTGCCGCAGGTTGACGTGTCGTTCCCCGAAATCGAGAAATTCGACCATCTGCCAGAACCCCGCATCGACGGCCCAAGTGCCTATGTGTCGGTCATGGAAGGTTGCAGCAAGTACTGCACGTTCTGCGTGGTGCCTTACACCCGTGGCGAAGAAGTCAGCCGCCCGTTCGACGACGTGCTCAGCGAAGTGTTTCACCTGGCCGAAAATGGCGTACGCGAAGTGACCTTGCTGGGCCAGAACGTCAACGGCTATCGCGGCGTGACCGAGGACGGTCGCCTGGCGGACCTCGCTGAACTGATTCGCGTGGTGGCAGCCATCGACGGGATCGAGCGCATTCGCTACACCACCTCGCACCCGCTGGAGTTCTCGGACAGCCTGATCCAGGCGCACGCCGAGGTGCCGGAACTGGTAAAACACCTGCACTTGCCGGTGCAATCGGGCTCGGACCGCATTCTGTCAGCGATGAAGCGCAACCACACGGCGCTGGAGTACAAGTCCAAGCTGCGCAAACTGCGCGCGGCGGTACCGGGCATTTGCATCAGCTCTGACTTTATCGTCGGCTTCCCCGGTGAAACCGAGAAGGACTTCGAGCAAACCATGAAGCTGATCGAGGACGTCGGTTTCGACTTCTCGTACTCCTTTGTGTACAGCCAGCGCCCGGGCACACCTGCGGCCGACCTGGTTGACGACACGCCAGAAGAGCGCAAAAAAGAGCGCCTCAACGCGCTGCAACATCGTCTGAATCAGCAAGGTTTTGAGATCAGCCGCCAAATGGTCGGTTCCATTCAGCGGATTCTGGTGACCGATTACTCGAAAAAAGACCCTGGCGAATTGCAAGGGCGCACCGAAAACAACCGCATTGTTAACTTCCGCTGCGACAACCCGCAGTTGATCGGACAATTCGCCGACGTGCGCATCGATGCCGCCCAGCCGCACTCCCTGCGGGGTTCACTGCTGAACTAACGCGGACCTGTAGCCGCTGCCGAAGGCTGCGATAAGATCCGAAGGATCTTCAAGCTTTTAGAGCATGCGCCCACTTCGTGAGCGATCGCAGCCTACGGCAGCGGCTACAGGTTTTACGTCGCGTCAGTAAGTCCTTTCGCGCGTGACCTGCTAGCGTTATCCTTCATCTCACCTCAATTGCCTTAGGGCGGCTAAAAACGACCTTGAACGCACCCATCGAACCACATCGTTTTCTCCTCGAGCCTTTTGAGGCTCGCCGCTTCGCCAATCTGTGCGGACAATTCGACGAGCATTTGCGCTTGGTCGAACAACGTCTGGGCATCGAAATCCGCAATCGCGGAAACCAGTTCGAAATGATCGGCGACCCCAAACTGACTGTTTCTGCAGAACACCTGCTGCGCCGTCTGTACCGCGAAACCAAAGCCACTGAGCTTTCGCCGGACCTGGTGCACCTGTTCCTGCAAGAGTCTGCTGCCACCGATGACCTGGCCAATACGCCTGTGGCCGAGGCCAGCGTGTCGCTGCGCACCAAAAAGGGCATGATCCGCCCGCGCGGCACCAACCAGCAGCGCTACGTCAAAGAAATCCTCGGCAACGACATCAACTTCGGCATTGGCCCAGCCGGTACGGGTAAGACCTACCTGGCCGTGGCCTGCGCAGTTGACGCCCTGGAGCGCGAGCAAATCCGCCGCATCCTGCTGGTGCGCCCGGCGGTTGAAGCGGGTGAAAAACTCGGCTTCCTGCCGGGCGACCTGTCGCAAAAAATCGACCCGTACCTGCGTCCGCTGTATGACGCGCTGTACGAGATGCTCGGCTTTGAATACGTGGCCAAGCTGATCGAGCGGCAAATTATTGAAGTGGCACCGCTGGCCTACATGCGCGGTCGCACGCTGAACAACAGCTTCATCATTCTCGACGAAAGCCAGAACACCACCGTCGAGCAGATGAAGATGTTCCTGACCCGTATCGGCTTCGGCTCCACGGCCGTGATCACCGGTGACATCACCCAGATCGACCTGCCAAAAGGCACCAAGTCGGGGCTGACCCACGTGATTGACGTGCTCAAGGATGTGCCGGGCATCAGCTTTACGCACTTTTTGTCCAAAGACGTTGTGCGCCACCCGCTGGTACAACGCATCGTTGAGGCCTACGGGCGCTACGAACAGGAAGCCGCTGACAAGCTGGCCGCCCTGCCCGCCGCCAAGGACTACCGCAAAGATGCTTGAGCTTGACCTGCAACTGGCCACCGAAGCCGCTGCGCCCAGCGAAGCCCAGTTCCGCCAATGGTGCGAACTGGCGCTGCGCCAGCGCACCGCCGACTCGGAAATGACCATTCGTCTGGTGGACGAAGCCGAAGGCCGTGAGCTTAATCACACGTGGCGACACAAAGACTACGCGACCAACGTGCTGTCTTTTCCGGCAGAAGTGCCGGACGAATTCCTTGATATCCCGCTTCTGGGTGACCTGGTCATCTGTGTGGCCGTGGTTGAGCGTGAAGCCGCCGAACAAGGCAAGGCACTTGACGCTCACTGGGCTCACTTGGTGATCCACGGCTGCTTGCATCTTCTGGGTTACGACCATATAGAAGACGAAGAAGCCGAAGAGATGGAAGCGCTGGAACGAACGTTGCTTGCAGAACTGGGTCATCCAGATCCGTATGCAGACGACGAAACTGATTAACAACCCACTGAAACGACCAAGGGATACGAGTAAATCGCTATGAGCGAAGACCGATCGAGCAACGGGCAAAAGTCATGGTTGGGTAAGCTGACCCAGGCCTTTGCCCATGAGCCGAAAAACCGCCAGGAGCTGCTGGAGCTGCTGCGCGAAGCACATCAGAACAAACTGTTGGACAGCGAAGCGCTGGCCATCGTCGAAGGCGCCATCCAGGTGGCTGACCTGCAAGTACGGGACATCATGGTCCCGCGTTCGCAGATGATCAGCATCAAGGCGACCCAGACACCCCGCGAATTCCTCCCGGCGATCATTGACGCAGCGCACTCGCGTTATCCCGTGATCGGCGAAAGCCACGATGACGTCCTCGGCGTCCTGCTGGCCAAAGACCTGCTGCCGCTGATCCTTCAAGAGAACGGCGACAAATTCAACATCAAGGATCTGCTCCGTCCAGCGACGTTTGTCCCTGAATCCAAGCGCCTGAACGTGTTGTTGCGTGAGTTCCGTGCCAACCACAACCACATGGCCATCGTCATTGACGAATACGGCGGCGTGGCCGGTCTGGTGACGATTGAAGACGTTCTGGAACAGATCGTCGGCGACATTGAAGACGAACACGATGTCGAAGAAGACAGCTACATCAAGCCGCTGCCCAGCGGTGACTTCCTGATCAAGGCCCTGACGCCCATCGAGAACTTCAACGAGTTCTTTGACAGCGACTTCTCCGACGATGAGTTCGACACCGTTGGCGGCCTGGTCATGAGTGCGTTCGGGCATTTGCCAAAACGCAACGAAATCACTGAAATCGGCCCTTACCGCTTCCGCATTCTCAATGCCGACAGCCGCCGGATTCACCTGATTCGCTTAACGCCTATTGCCCGCTAAACCCTGACGCTAAGGATTGAAATGCGCTGGATAACCGCCCCCGGCTGGCCCGGTAACTTGCTGGCTGTGGTGGCCGGCGCACTGACAACCCTGGCGTTGGCACCTTTCGATATCTGGCCGCTGGCACTGGTTGCCCTGGCCCTGTTCTATCTGGGCTTGCGCGACCTGTCGCCCAAGCAGGCGCTGGGCCGTGGCTGGTGCTTCGGCTTTGGCCTGTTTGGCGCGGGCACCAGCTGGATCTACTACAGCATTCACCACTTCGGCGGGGCGTCGGTGCTACTGGCCGGTTTCCTGATGCTGCTGTTCACCGCTGCCATTGCCTGGTTCTTTGCCCTGCCCGCCTGGCTGTGGGCACGCTGGATCCGCCGCAATGAAGCGCCGCTGGCCGACACCCTGGCCTTTGCTGCGCTGTGGACAGCCCAAGAGGCTTTCCGTGGCTGGTTCCTCACAGGTTTCCCGTGGCTGTACTCGGGTTACAGCCAGCTCGACGGCCCCCTTGCCGGGCTCGCGCCGCTGGGCGGCATGTGGCTGATTTCGTTCACCTTGGCGCTGACCGCAGCGTTGCTATGCAACCTGCCCCGCCTGATCAAAGCCAGGCGCAAAGCCTTTATCGGCGCTGCCGTGGTGTTGCTGGTAGGCCCTTGGTGCATCGGCATTGCGCTCAAGCATCACGCCTGGACCAGCCCGTCGGGTGACCCGCTGAGCGTGGCGGCGATGCAGGGCAACGTCGCACAAAGCATGAAATGGGACCCGGCTGAGCTTAATGCGCAGTTGGCGCTGTACCGCGACATGACCTTCAGCTCCAAGCGTGTCGACCTGATTGTGTGGCCAGAAACAGCCATTCCGGTGCTCAAAGAGAACGCCGAAGGCTATTTGACGATGATGAGCCGGTTCGCTGCCGAGCGAAATTCCGCGTTGATTACCGGCGTGCCGATCCGTGAAGAAGTGCGCCACGAATCGCGCTTCTTCAACGGCATCACGGCCGTGGGTGAAGGCGATGGCGTGTACCTGAAACAAAAACTCGTACCGTTTGGCGAGTACGTCCCGTTGCAGGACGTCCTGCGCGGCCTGATCGCGTTTTTTGACCTGCCGATGTCAGACTTTGCCCGCGGGCCTGCCGACCAACCCATGCTGCAAGCCAAGGGTTACCAGATTGCCCCGCTGATTTGCTACGAAGTGGTGTACCCGGACTTTGTCGCCGGGCTGGCCGCGCAAAGCGATATTTTGCTGACCATCAGCAACGACACCTGGTTCGGCACCTCGATCGGCCCCCTGCAACATTTGCAGATGGCCCAGATGCGCGCCCTTGAAGCGGGCCGCTGGATGATCCGCGCAACCAACAACGGCGTCACCGCGCTGATCAACCCGTTTGGGCAGATCACCACGCAGATCCCGCAGTTCGAGCAAGGAATCCTGTACGGCGACGTGGTGCCCATGCACAACCTCACGCCTTACCTGCAATGGCGCTCGTGGCCGCTGGCAATCTTGTGTGCGCTGCTGATTGGCTGGGCGCTGATCACCAGCCGCATCGCCAAGACGGTGTAAACCCGAAGGCCACCCCCCTGTAGGAGCGAGCTTGCCTCGCGATCTTTTAAAGATCAAAAGATCGCGAGGCAAGCT